>NZ_CP015230.1:0-160000 GCF_000376545.2 Tritonibacter mobilis F1926 | reverse complement strand
TATATGAGCCACGACGGCACCCGGCGCAGAGCGGAATTCAGTGTCGTAAGATCCATCAGAAGTTCTTTGTCAGATCCAGACCTTCATAGAGGGAGGCAACCTCCTTGTCGTAGCCGTTGAACATCAGGGTCGGCTGACGGCGCGAGAACAACCCGCCACCGATGCGACGCTCTGTGGCCTGGCTCCAACGCGGATGATCCACCTCCGGATTCACATTGCTGTAAAAGCCGTATTCGCGTGCATTGGCCATATTCCAACTGGTGGGCGGCTCTTGATCCGTGAGGGTGATCTTCACCACCGATTTGATCGACTTGAAGCCATACTTCCACGGCACCACCAGACGAAGCGGGGCGCCGTTCTGGTTCGGCAGTGGCTTTCCGAAGATCCCCGTCGCCATCAGGGTCAGCGGATGCATCGCCTCGTCCAGCCGCAGGCCCTCGCGATAAGGCCAATCCAGAACCGGGTAACGGGTGCCCGGCATTTCATCTGGACGCAGGAGCGTTTCAAAGGCGACGTATTTCGCGCCCTCCTGCACACCGGCCACATTCAAGAGGTCGGCCAGCTCAAACCCCTGCCATGGGATCACCATCGACCATGCCTCAACACAGCGGAACCGGTAGATCCGTTCCTCGAGCGTCATTTCCGACAGGATCTGCTCAAACCCATAGGTGCCGGGGTTATCGACCATACCGTCGATCTCGACCTCCCAAGGGGACGTCGTCATCTGGCCTGCATATGTAGCGGGATCGGTCTTGCCGGTGCCGAACTCATAGAAGTTGCAGTAAGACGTGACCTCTTCCCATGTGTTGGGATCAAGGCCCTCCGTCTCGGCCTGTGCAAGCCCTGCCCCAATACTACCAAGTCCAACGCCGCCAAGCCCGGCGAGGATCTTGCGCCGGTTCCAGAACAGGGGTTCGGGCGTGATGTCGCTATGGGTCAGGTCGTTCTGCCAGCGGTGGGCCATATGTGCGCTCCTTCAAGTCGGGTTGCCCCATGAGGTAACGCTCCAAGGCCTCAGAGCAAAAACATATCCTCTCACATCTCCGCGACAGCACTGTAACTTGGCAGGATCTCATTCATCGGCCGCGAGGAGCCATCCTCCTGCACGATGCGCATGTGACGGCGGCGCATCTTGCGCGGCTCATCCACACCGACCGAATGGGCGATGGTCTCAACCTCGTGAATCACCTCGCGGGCATAGCGGGCGATTTTCAGGTATTTATCCTCAACCACAAGCCCCTGCTGAAAGCGCGGGTCGTGGGTGGTGATGCCGGTCGGGCAGGTGTTGCGATTGCATTTGAGCGCCTGAATGCAGCCCAAAGAGAACATGAAGCCCCGCGCGGAGGTCACAAAATCCGCGCCCGCCGCCAGCGCCCAGGCCACATCGCCCGGATTGACCAGCTTGCCGCTGGAGATGAGGCGAATGCGGTCCTTAAAGCCATACTCGTCGCGCAGATTGCACACCATCGGCAGCGCCTCACGCACGGACATGCCCACAAGATCAATCAGCGGCATGGGCGCCGCCCCGGTGCCACCTTCGCCACCGTCGATGGTGATGAAATCCGGCACATCATCGGGACGTGCGGCGAAGTTCAGGAACATCTCGCGCAGGGCGACTTCGGAGCCTGCGACAGTTTTAATGCCAACGGGTTTGCCCGTGATCTCACGGACCCGCGCAACCATATCCAAGAGTTCGTCATAATTTGCGATATCAAGGTGACGATTGGGGGAAATGCTCGCTTCACCCTCAGTAATGCCACGAATTTCGGCGATTTCGGCATTGACCTTGGCCGCAGGCAGGATGCCCCCCTTGCCGGGCTTTGCGCCCTGCGCGAGCTTCAGTTCGAACATCCTCACCTGCGGGATCTCGGAGATTTCCTTCAGGCGCGCATCGCTGAGATTGCCCGCCGCATCGCGAACCCCGTATTTGGCAGTGCCGATCTGAAAAACGATGTCGCAGCCCCCATCAAGGTGAAACGGGCTGAGCCCCCCCTCGCCCGTATTGAGCCAGACACCTGCCTCGCGCGCGCCACGACTGAGGGCCGTCACAGCGGGGCGCGACAAGGCCCCGTAGCTCATGCCCGAGATATTGAAGAACGATGGTGCATTATAAGGGACGCGCGCGGTGGGGCCGATCAACATCGGCTCGGTCGAGGCGGATTGATCGTCCAGCGGCGGAAACGGCGCGTTCACAAAGATCGGCGTGCCCGGCACGGATGTGTTGCGGGTGGAACCGAAGGCAACCGTATTTGTCACCCCGGCACAGGCGCGCGCAATCCATTCCCGCTGCGCCCGGTTGAAGGGCAACTCCTCACGGTCCATCGCAAAGAAGTACTGACGGAAGAATTCTCCCAAAGTGCTGAACAGATGGCGAAAGCGCCCAAGGACCGGATAGTTGCGCCGAATGGCATCCTGCGTCTGCGTTCGATCAGAAATGAACATCACAAACCCGACGAGGCCAAACACGCCGATCAAGCAGATAAACACCACCGCGAGGATCGACACCGCATTCATCGCAAAACCCATCACACTTCCTTTCCGTACTCAAAATTGCGCGGCCCGTTTGGACCTGGCTGCACTCAGCTATAACATGTTGATCCATGACAGACGGATGACGTTTACCGCACCGCCGATCACGAGAACTCATATTTGCAAAAAAGGGCCGCCCCGCAGGGCGACCCATGTTCATTCTATCAGGGCGATCAATGCACCACGGCATCATCCGGTCTCGGCCGGTCAGAGCTGCCGACACGATCCCCGATCACCAGACCCTCAGCGCCCGCGGAAACAGGAACGGTCTCACCATCCTTGATGTCTCCGGCCAACAAGGCCTCGGCCAGCGGGTTCTGCAAGGCACGCTGAATCACGCGTTTGAGCGGACGCGCACCGAACACAGGGTCATAGCCCTCATCCGCGAGCCATGTCTTGGCACCGTCATCGAGCTCAAGCGTAATCTTGCGCTGCGCCAGACGTTTGGCCAGTCGCCGCAACTGGATTTCGACGATACCGTCCATGTCCTGCCGCGCGAGGCGATCAAAGATAACAGTCTCATCGAGACGGTTCAGGAATTCGGGCCGGAAATGCGCCCGTACCGCGTCCATCACGTCGCGCTTGGCATCCGCCGCATCCGCACCATCCGGCAACTGGCTCAACGCCTGTGCACCGAGGTTCGACGTCAGGATAATCAGCGTCTGCTTGAAATCCACGGTCCGACCCTGACCATCCGTCAGCATCCCATCGTCAAGCACCTGCAAGAGCACGTTGAACACATCTGGATGCGCTTTTTCGACCTCGTCGAACAGCACCACCTGATAGGGTCTGCGCCGCACGGCCTCCGTCAGCACGCCGCCTTCGTCGTAACCGACATAGCCCGGAGGGGCGCCGATCAGACGCGCGACCGCGTGTTTCTCCATGAACTCCGACATATCGATGCGCACCATGGCGCTGTCATCATCAAAGAGGAACTCGGCCACAGCCTTGGTGAGCTCGGTTTTCCCCACGCCGGTCGGCCCGAGGAACAGGAACGACCCCAGCGGACGGTTCTCATCATTGAGCCCCGCGCGCGCCCGGCGCACCGCGTTTGCCACAGCCGTCACGGCAGCATTCTGGCCGATGACGCGCTTGTGCAGACCATCTTCCATCCGCAAGAGCTTCTCACGTTCGCCCTCCAACATCTTGGAGGTCGGAATACCGGTCCAGCGCTCAACCACGGCTGCGATCTGTTCTGGCCGCACCGCTTCCTCGACCATCAGGCCCTGCTCTTCTTTCTGTTCCGCTTCCGAGAGCTGCTTTTCCAATCCCGGAATGACGCCATAAGAGAGCTCACCCGCCTTGGCGAGGTTGCCTTCGCGTTTCGCGATGTCCAGTTCCGCACGAGCGCGATCCAACTGCTCTTTCAGATCACGCGCCGAGGCGAGCTTGTCGCGTTCGGCCTGCCATTGCGCCGTCATCTCGCTGGAGCGCTCCTGAAGATCCGCCAGTTCCTTCTGGAGATGGTCCAGACGGTCCTTCGACGCCGCATCATCCTCCAGCTTCAGCGCCTCTTCCTCGATCTGCATTTGCAGGATCTGACGGTCGAGCGCGTCCAGTTCTTCGGGCTTGGAGTCCACCTCCATGCGCAGACGCGATGCTGCCTCATCCATAAGATCGATCGCCTTATCAGGCAGGAATCGGTCAGTGATGTAGCGGTTTGACAGTGTCGCCGCAGATACCAGTGCCGCATCAGCGATGCGCACACCGTGGTGCAGCTCATATTTTTCCTTGATGCCACGCAGGATAGAGATCGTGTCCTCCACCGTCGGTTCGGTCACCATTACGGGTTGGAAGCGGCGCGCAAGGGCTGCGTCCTTTTCCACGTACTTGCGGTATTCATCGAGCGTGGTCGCACCGATACAGTGCAATTCTCCCCGCGCCAGCGCCGGCTTGATGAGGTTTGCCGCATCCATTGCGCCATCGGATTTACCCGCGCCCACAAGCGTGTGCATCTCGTCGATGAACAGGATGATTTCACCCGCCGCATCGGTGACTTCGTTGAGAATCCCCTTGAGGCGCTCCTCAAACTCGCCGCGATACTTCGCACCCGCAATGAGCGCGCCCATATCGAGCGCCAGCAGGCGTTTGTCCTTGAGGCTCTCGGGCACGTCGCCGTTTACGATGCGCAGGGCCATGCCTTCGGCAATCGCGGTTTTACCCACGCCCGGCTCACCGATCATGACGGGGTTGTTCTTGGTCCGACGCGACAGCACCTGCATGGCGCGGCGGATTTCGTCGTCGCGGCCAATAATCGGGTCGATCTTGCCTTCGCGTGCGCGCTCCGTCAGGTCGAGCGTGTATTTCTTCAGCGCCTCATAGGTATCTTCGGCCGTCGCAGTGTCTGCGGTACGGCCTTTACGCACGTCGTTGATCGCCTCATTCAGCTTTTGCGCAGACACACCACCTGCATCCAATGCCTCTTTGGCCTTGGATTTCACCAGTGCCAGTGCTGTCAGCAGACGTTCGACCGGGATAAAACTGTCGCCCGCTTTTTCGGCGACCTTGCCAGCTTCATCCAGAACCCTGGCGGTCTGCCCATCCAGATAAATCTGGCTTGCATCACCAGAGACCTTTGGCAACTTGCCAATGGCCGTTTCCACGGCCTCGCTGACGCGCGCCATATTGCCACCTGCATGGGTAATCAGGTTGGCGGCCATGCCTTGGTCGTCGTCCAGCAGTGCCTTGAGAATATGTTCCGGCGTCAGCCGTTGGTGACCTTCACGCAATGCAATGGTCTGGGCAGCCTGCACAAAACCACGCGCCCGTTCAGTGAACTTGTTCAAGTCCATCTTCTTCTCCTCTTCATAAGCGCCCCTCGCATGACCCCGCCCGCTTAGCAGCACAGGATCGGTGTGGGCCTCGGATAAAGATGTGGGCATTTGCGCCCCATCTTCAAGTCCCTCAGTACCATATCAGAAGTTGACGAACCTTGACCCTAATCAAGCCTCGCAAAAAGCCGCCATGCACCCTTTTCGAGACAGGCCGGAGGCAGTAGGAAGGCGCGACCCAGCGCAGCAAACCGGAGTATCCAAAATGACCAGCCCCCTCGCCGATGACCGCCTGATCGTTGCCATGGATGTTCCAAATGCCATTGCTGGCTTAAAGCTGGCTGAGCAACTCGGCGATGCTGTCTCATTCTATAAGATCGGGTTGGGCATGTTGACCGGTGGCGGCCTCGCGCTGGCCAATGAGTTAAAACAGGAACTCGGCAAGAAGATCTTCCTCGACATGAAGCTCTTTGACATTGGTGCCACCGTGGAAAACGCCGTGCGGGGCATTGCCCAGTTCGAGCTCGACTTCCTCACGGTGCATGGGGATCCTTACGTGGTCAGCGCCGCCAAAGAGGGTGCCGCGGCCAAAGACCTGAAGATCCTCGCCGTGACCATCCTCACCTCGCTGGATCGCGAGGACCTTGACGGGGCGTTGATCAAATCCGGCGCGATCAAGGATCTGGTGCAGGAACGCGCAGGCAATGCCTTGGCCGCCGGTGCGGATGGCGTGATCGCGAGCCCGCAAGAGGCCGCCTTGATCCGTGCTTTGCCCGAAGCCGAGGGCAAACTGATCGTGACACCGGGTGTGCGCCCGGTTGGGGCCGATCTGGGCGATCAAAAACGTGTCACGACACCTGCGCAAGCGCTGGCATCCGGCGTCGACCACATCGTGGTTGGCCGACCGATCTGGCAGGCCGAAGCACCGCGCCTTGCAGCCGAAGCCATCATCAAAGAAATGAACAGCCCGCAAGCACAGACCCCAAATCAGGGCTGACGGGCATTGGCCACCCTCAATCCGTGGGCGTGCCTAAAAAACAAGCGCAAATGAAACGCACGGGTGTGTCTCGGTCTCTAGCGTAAACCGAACGTGTTATCTTGCTGCAACCCGTAGCGATCAAAGAACAAATCGAGCCCATATGTGGCTCGATTTGAAATATTGAATGCATGCTCCGTGACATTGAAAGCACAGGGCACACCGTTAAATCCCCCCGCACATGCCCTCAACCTTTGCGAAACTGGCCCAAATGGTCGATTCTGGGGTTGAGACACTCCCCTGACGTTTACCTCTTCCTGAGAAACGTCACCTTCCCCCGCCAATTGTGCGGGGGCTTTCTTTTGAAAACGCTGAATTTAGCAGCCAATCCTCTTTGAGGAAGCTGCCTTTCCTCCCATCAATCTCTGGGGCCACCACGGCAACTTTGCAGGTAATCTTGCAACCGTACCTTGAATCGCGGAATGCCCAGAGGGTGCGCCGCGTATTCATCCGGGCTCATCAAATCCCAGCGCTGGCCCTCATCGCCAAAGCGGATGTCATCGACGCTGCGCGCTGAGATCTCGGCGGCAAAGAACCATGTAGCGCCATCAGGTCGCGGGTAACGGCGGCTGTAGTGAATGGCGGCTTCGGGCACGATCAGCCCCACTTCTTCGCGGGTTTCGCGCAACGCACAGGCCTGCGCTGTCTCGTCGCCTTCGCGCCCGCCGCCGGGGAAATCCCAGTAGCCGGGAAAGGGGATATCCGCCTTCTGGTCTCGCAGAATCACCAACAGCCGTGGCCCGAGAAACAGCAGCAGTTTCGCTCCCTTAAAGCTCATGATACAATCCAACTCTGCGCCGATGCGCCTGTTTGCAATGCCTGCACGCTAACGGGAATGACATCGGTGCACACCCCCGTTTTTGCCTTGCCCGAGCACATCATGCCTGCCCTTTGTCGCGACTGCCTGTATTGTTTCAATCCCGGCACGCAGCCACGCGGTCCGCAACGCTGCCCATCGTGTCGCAGCCCTCGCATCAAGCAGCATGACGAACTTTTCACACTCTCTATCGCGCATATGGATTGTGATGCGTTTTATGCAAGTGTTGAAAAACGCGACAACCCTGAGTTGGCCGACAAACCAGTGATCATTGGCGGTGGCCATCGCGGCGTTGTGTCTACCGCGTGCTACGTGGCGCGTATTCGTGGCGTGCGTTCGGCGATGCCGATGTTTCAGGCGCTCAAACTCTGTCCCGATGCGGTGGTGATTAAACCGCGTATGGAGGCGTATGCAGAAACCAGCCGCGCCATTCGCGCAATGATGGATGAACTCACCCCCGAAGTGGAGCCACTCTCGCTAGATGAGGCATTTATGGATCTCTCCGGCACCCAGCGCCTGCATGGTGCTCCGCCCGCAGTAATGCTGGCACGCCTTGTAAAGCGCATGAAAGACGAACTGGGCGTCACAGGCTCTATTGGCCTCAGCCACAACAAATTCCTCGCCAAAGTCGCGTCTGACTTAGATAAGCCGCGCGGTTTCTCAGTGATAGGCGAAGCTGAAACAGCCGAATTTCTGCATGACAAACCTGTGCGCCTGATCTGGGGCATTGGCCCTGCCGCACAGGCCTCCCTTGAAAAAGCGGGCATTCGCGCGTTCTCCGACCTCTTGCGCTGGGATCGGCGCGACTTGCACGACAGATTCGGCAGCATGGGTGATCGCCTGTGGCATTTGGCGCGCGGAGAGGACCGCCGCAAGGTGTCTGCCCGCAATCCTGTCAAATCGATCTCGAAAGAGACGACCTTCTTTTCGGACACCATGCATATTGATGTCTTGGACGGGCATCTGTGGCGATTGGCCGAGCAAGTCTCAGACCGGGCTAAGGCAAAAGGGCTGGCAGGACGGGTGGTGACGCTCAAGCTGAAGCGCGCGAACCATTCCACCCTCACACGGCGGCAATCGCTTCACAGCCCGACACAATTTGCCGACCAGATCTACCGCACCGCGCGGCATTTGCTGGACCAGACCGTGAGTCAGGGGCCGTTTCGTCTGCTGGGGTGTGGCATCAGTGAACTGGTCCCCGAGACCGAAGCCGATACCACAGGCGATCTCTTGGACCCCAATGCCGCCAAACGGGCCAGCGCAGAACGCGCCGCCGATGAGATTCGCAAACGCTTTGGCAAAGAGGCGATTCTGAAAGGGCGCGCCCTTCGCTAAGGCCTGAGCCTACTCGGCCGCCATCGGCTTTTGATCCTTGCGCAAACCAGATATCCGCTGCAACGCCTGCGTGAGACGCGCACGGATCGCCTCAAACTCGGCGTTAGGCGCGATATTGGCCTCATCCATATAAAGAGAGCGGTCGATCTCGACCTGAATCGCATGCTGTTGCCGAAATGGGCGACCATAGGTTTGGGTGATATAGGCCCCCGCAAAGGGGCTGTTGCGCGCGACGCGAAACCCAGCCTCGGCAAACGCAGCTTCAATCTCATCGACGATGGAACCATCCGCCGCTGCGCCAAAGCGATCTCCCAGCACAATCTCGGGTCGCTTTTCACGCTGGGGCGAACAATTTACGATCGCCTCATGGGGCATTGAGTGACAATCGATCAAAATCGCCTCGCCAAATCGGGTATGGGCTGCATCCAACAACCGCTGCAAGGCCGTATGGTACGGGAACCAATAGTCATCGATTCGCATACGCGCCTCCTGCATGGTGATTTTGCCGCTATAAATCGCACGTCCGTTCGACACTACGCGAGGAATCACACCCAATCCGGAGGCCACACGGGGATTCTGTCCGCGCCTGCGTGCACCTTCAATCAGGGCAGGATCGAGCTCTTCTGAGGAGCGGTTGAGGTCCACATAGGCCCGCGGCATTTTTGCAGCCAGCAATGGCATGCCCAAACGGGGCGCTGCCGCGAACAGTAGATCGACAAAGGCATCCTCACTGCTGCGCAGCCGTTTTGCATCCAGAATCGACTGAGAAACAAAGGTTTTTGGGTAATTTGATCCGCTATGAGGAGACGCAATCACCACTGGTGACTGCCACCCTTGCGGCATCTCAATAGAATATGCCTGACCTGACATGCCAGCTCCGCCTTCCCGCCTGAGATTCCCAGCATAGAGTTTATATTTCTGTGGCAAAAGCTCTTGCGCCCACAATCGACTCCTTTTATAGACCCCTTCACCGACGCGAAGCGATGCGCCACTCGGCGCAGCTAAATTCGTTTTGAGTTGGTATCATGGGCGGTTAGCTCAGCGGTAGAGCACTTCGTTGACATCGAAGGGGTCACAAGTTCGATCCTTGTACCGCCCACCATGATTTCGCTGTTTTGAACTTCGGTTCAGGACGCCCCGCTAACCCAGGCGCTGGTTCGCGCCGCAGAAAAGGAGAGAGACCATGAAGGTCAAGAACTCGCTCCGCTCGCTGAAGAACCGGCACCGTGACTGCCGGGTTGTGCGTCGCAAGGGCCGCGTTTACGTCATCAATAAGACGCAGCGCAAGTTCAAAGCACGCCAAGGCTGAGCACTTAGCATCAGACGCCTCTTTGAGGCTCCGAAAAACCGCATCTCTGGATGCGGTTTTTTGTTTTTTGAGCCTAGCGCATTCAAAGCGCATTCAACATGTGCCACTGCCCCTCGAAACCACCGATGTCATCGGCTGTGTCGGCATGTCGCGGGTGTCGAATAACTTTTCTGACAGAATTAATCGGTTACCCCTTACATTTGGTCTTCAATATAGTAATTGACTAAACAACTTGGGAATAGGCCGACGAGGCATGACCCAGGGACTAGCGACATTCACGAGGATGGAAATCACATGAAAACCAAAGTCTTCACTACTGTAATCGCCGCGAGCCTTGCCACCACTGCCGTTGCTGACGGTGTGGTCAACCTATACTCGTCCCGCCACTACGACACTGATGAGCGCCTCTACTCTGATTTTGAGGAAGCCACAGGTATCACCATCAATCGCATCGAAGGTAAAGCGGACGAACTGATCGCCCGTATCCAGGCCGAAGGCGCAAACTCCCCTGCAGACGTGCTGATCACCGTCGACACCTCCCGCCTTGAGCGTGCGAAGGATGCAGGTGTTCTGCAGTCCATCGACAGCAATGTTCTCGAAGAGCGCATCCCCGCCAACCTGCAAGACAGCGACAACCAGTGGTTCGGCTTCTCGCAGCGCGCGCGCATCGTGTTTTATGACAAAGCAGACGTGACCAACCCGCCCGCAACCTACATGGATCTGGCGAAGCCCGAATACAAAGGTATGGTCTGCCACCGTTCGTCCTCCAACGTCTATTCGCAGACGCTGCTGTCCGCGATCATCGAGAACCACGGTGAAGAAGAAGCCCGTAAATGGGCAGAAGGCATCGTCGCGAACTTTGCCCGTGACCCACAGGGTGGTGACACCGACCAGCTGCGCGGCCTGATCTCCGGCGAATGCGATGTGTCGATCGCCAACACCTACTATTTCGCCCGTGCCCTGCGCAAAGATGTCAAAGGTCTCTCCGCTGACATCGAAAAAATCGGCGTGGTCTTCCCGGCACAGGACGCGGAAGGCGCGCATATGAACCTTTCGGGCGCGGGTGTCGCAGCAAACGCCCCGAACCGTGAAAATGCAATCAAGTTCCTCGAGTATCTCGCGTCCGATCAGGCACAGCAGTACTTCTCCGGCGGTAATGATGAATTCCCGGCCGTTCCGGGCGTCAGCAAGTCTGAAAGCGTGGCAAAGCTCGGCGAGTTCAAAGCGGATGAAGTCGACCTGTCCAAAGTGGCCAAAAACGTCCCAACCGCACAGAAGATCTTTAACGAGGTTGGCTGGGAGTAATTCTCTCCGGCACTCGACCAGAGGGGCGCAGTCTTGGCTGCGCCCTTTTTCTTTGCGCTCAATCCCTTGGCAGGGGGCTGACCAACCTTCGAATCCACCGGAGATTCGCCACGGTTTCACGGATTTTCCAAACTGGAGCCGCCAAAACATGCGCAAAACAGCATAACAAAAAATTGAACCGTCGCACAATTTTCGTGCAAAATCAGAGGCCAAGCCTCGCATGGGTATACCTGACAGGTATCCCGCCCAAGGTTTGTCTGGACCGGTCACTTCCCACGACCTATAGAGTTGCGCCAAGCAAGACGAAGAGTTTGCAATCTCACACAATGGGGAGCTCGGCTGACATGCCGTTTGCGTTGCATTTTATGCGCGAGGGCACGGCCTGATGCGCATTCCGGTTACAATCATCAGCGGATATCTCGGCGCGGGAAAAACCACGCTGATCAACTCCCTTCTTGGCGAGGACCACGGGCTGCGCCTGTCGGTCCTGATCAACGACTTCGGCAGTATCAACATCGACGCCGCGCTGATCGCGGATGAAAGCGTCGATAGCGTCGCTCTCACCAATGGATGCGTCTGCTGTTCGCTCGGGGATGATCTAGCCGTGAGCGTCAATGACGTGCTGTCCCGCACACCGCAGCCAGATCACATCCTGATAGAGGCAAGCGGCATCGCTGAACCCGTGACCATTGCCAATGCGCTGTTGAGTGACAGCCGCCTGAGCTATGCTGGCATCGTGACGGTTGTGGACGGGTCAAACTTCGCCGCACTGATGGATGACCCGCTGCTCAAGCCGCAAGTGTCGCAACAAATCCGGGCGGCTGATCTGGTCTTGATCAGCAAGCAGGATGAGGCCCCAAACGATGCTTTGGTTGCTGAACTGAGCGCGCTGGGTGCCCGCACACCAACCCGCACCGCTGACATTGAACTGTCACGCCTGCTGTTTGACATCACCCCGCTGCCGCGCGGCAAAAGCCTTGTTTCGCATCCGGGATATGTAAGCTGGCAGCACCGCAGCACCGAAATCATCGACCGTCGCGCATTGGGCGACAAACTCGCCGAACGGCCTGAGGGGCTCTATCGGATGAAGGGGTTTGTGCTGACCTCTGGCGGCGCCTATGAGCTTCATATCGTGGGCCGCCATGTCGAAGCCCGCCGCTGCGATGCGGAGGAGACGGTGCTCGTTGCGCTTGGACCAGCGCAACGGGTCAGCCACGCCCAAATCGAGGCTTGGTGGGCCGGTAGCTGAGGCTCCGCTCAGCTGCGGCGCCGAACCTGACGGCAAACCAAGACCACCGGCAACAGACCGACAGCCATAATCACGAGGGACGGCACTGCGGCCCCCTCCAGCCGTTCATCCGCGGCCAGTCGATGCGCCTGCACCGCAAGGGTGTCGAAATTGAACGGGCGCATAATCAAGGTTGCTGGCAGTTCTTTCATCACATCGACAAAAACAATCAACAACGCCGTCAGCAGGCTTGGTGTCAGGATCGGCAGGTGAACGCGGCGCAGCATGCCCAGCGGGCTTTGCCCGAGCGAGCGCGCGGCGGCGTCCATATTGGCATGTACCGTGGCCTGCCCGCCCTCATACGCACCAAGCGCCGCCGCCATAAACCGCACCATATACGCGACCACCAAGAGCCAGATTGACCCTGTCACCAGCAACCCGGTGCGCAGACCAAAATTGGCTTGCATCCATGCATCCAGAGCATTGTCGAATGCGGCGAAGGGCACCATCAGACCAACCGCAATCACGCCACCCGGCACGGCATAGCCAAGGCGAGAGATATTGGCCGCTGTGCTCGACACCCGCCCCGGCTGCAAACGCTGATAGAACCCAAGGCTCACAGCCGCGAGCAACGTCACAAGCGCGGCCGTGCTGGCAAGCGTCAGAGAGTTGGTGATAAACGCAATATAGCGACGGCTCAGAAGGTTCTGCTCAGAGTTCAGCCCCATCAATGTGAGGCTCACCAGCGGTACAAGAAACCCAAACACAACCGGCAATGCACAGAGGATTATCGCCCCGGTGGCCTTCGTGCCCGATAGTGTCGCAGGTGGCAGCGCAGCCTGCTGCTTGCCCGCGTGATGATAGCGCGCACGCCCCCGGCTAAGTCGCTCTGCCACCGCAAGCAACAATGCAAAACCGAGAAGGCACAGCGCCAGTTGCGCAGCCCCCGCACGATCCGCGAGAGAAAACCAGCTTGTGTAGATACCGGTGGCAAAGGTCTGCACCCCGAAATAGGCGACCGTGCCGTAATCTGCGATGGTTTCCATCACCGTGAGCAAAACGCCCGATGCCACAGCAGGCCGCGCCATCGGCAGGCTGACACGCCAAAACGCGCGCCACGAACTGTCCCCCAATGCGCGCGCTGCCAAGAACGCAGAAGAGCTTTGTTGCAGGAATGCGGCGCGCGCCAGCAAATAGACGTAAGGGTAAAGGACCAGAACCAACATCAGCGCAGCCCCGCCAAGCGACCGGATTTCCGGGAACCAATAGTCACGCGGTCCCCAGCCTGTCACCTCGCGCAATGTTGTCTGCACAACGCCGGGATGATCCAGCAAAAAGGTATAGCCATAAGCCAGAACATAAGCTGGAAACGCCAGCGGCAGCACCAAGGCCACCTCAAAGAACCGCCCCCCCGGAAAGCGGGTCATCGTCACCAGCCATGCGGCCCCTACCCCGATGGAGAATGTGCCCAGCGACACCAGCAACACCAGATAGATCGTCGTGCGCGCATATCGCGGTAGCACAGTTTGCCCGAGATGAGTGATGGTATCCACGCCACCTGTCATCGCAGCGATCGCAACGGCGGCCATCGGCAGCAAACAGGCAAGAGCGACACACCACGCCACCACCTGAAACCTGCGCGCGCCTTTGACGCGGGCAGAGGGTCTGCGACGGGTCACTGGCACTTGGGTTTGGCTTGCTTGCGTCATTCATCCTGCCTTCAAACAGAGTCGGCCCTGTTTCAAGCATTTTTGTCGGAAATTCCAGCGCGAAACCGCCGCTGCGACGGCATGTCGGCAACGGCGGCTCCTATCGCTGTACCGGAGAAACCTCGTCAGTCGTAGCTGCGCTGGTCCTCGATCACCAAGCCATCTTTGGGCAGCGTACCCGGTGCCACAATGTCCACGCTGCCCTTCAGCTTCAGCACATCCACAACGGATCGGGCAAAGGTGATCTCATCGCCACCATTGGCCTCGATGCGAACGGTCATTACATCCATCTCGCCACTGCGCGATGCGACCACGCGGGCTTTGACGATCTCGTCGTGTTTGTCGACCAGTGCGGCCACCTGCTCGGGGCGCACAAACATGCCCTTGATCTTGGTGGTCTGGTCCGCGCGACCCATCCAGCCCTTGATGCGCATATTGGTGCGGCCACAGGGACTCTGACCTGGCATGACCGCGCTCATATCGCCGGTGGCAAAACGGATCAGTGGATAGTCCCGGTTCAGCGTCGTGACCACAACTTCGCCCACCTCGCCCGGTGCAACCGGGGTGCCGGTGCCGGGGGTGACGATTTCGACGATGACCTGCTCATCTACAATCATGCCCTCCATGGCGGCGCTCTCATAGGCGATATTGCCCAGATCCGCCGTAGCATAGCATTGCAGGCAGGAAATGCCGCGATCCGCATAGTCCTGACGCAGGCTTGGGAACAATGCGCCCCCCCCAACCGCCGCCTTCTTGAAGCCCAGCTCGACGCCCATGGCCTCTGCCTTATCCAGGATCACCTTGAGATAATCCGGCGTTCCGGCATAGGTCGTCGCCCCAACATCGCGCGCCGCCGTGACCTGCAATTCCGTCTGACCCGTACCAGCAGGCAGAACAGAAGCCCCCACCGTGCGGGCACCATTTTCAAAGATCATCCCAGCCGGGGTCAGGTGATAGCCAAAGCAGTTTTGCACCACATCGCCCGGCCCCACGCCCGCCGCATGCAAAAAACGCCCCATGCGCCACCAGTCATGATCGACGCCACCGGGTTCGTAAATCGGCCCCGGAGATTGGAAGATATGGGCAAAACCATGTGCGGGTTTTACGGTAAACCCACCAAAGGGCGGCTGTGCGGCCTGCGCCGCGCTCAAATCCGCTTTGCGCAGAACAGGCAATGATGCCAGCGCCTCCACTGAGGTGATCTTTGCCGGGTCTACATCCGCGAGCAGGGCGGCAAAACCACGAGCGGATTTGGCCCGTGCGATCTGTTCCGGCAAAAGCGTCGCCAGATCTGCGGCGCGTTCTTCGGCACTGCGGGTTTCCAGTTTATCAAAAAAGGTCATCTCGTCCCTCCCCGCCTTAGCTCAACCACCTTTTGCGACGGCGATAGGAACGCACATCGCGGAAACTTTTGCGGCCTTCTTCGGACATACCAAGGTAAAATTCTTTTACATCAGGGTTTTCACGCAAATCTGCTGCAGGGCCGTCCATCACCACGCGCCCGGATTCCAGAATGTAACCATAGTGAGCATAGCGTAATGCCACGTTGGTATTCTGCTCAGCCAGCAGGAAGGTCACGCCTTCGTTTTCATTGATGGATTTCACAATCTCAAAGATCTGTTCCACCAACTGTGGTGCCAGACCCATGGAGGGCTCATCCAGCAGGATCGTTTCCGGACGGCTCATCAGGGCGCGCCCCATGGCCACCATCTGCTGCTCCCCACCGGAGGTGTAGCCAGCCTGACTTTTGCGACGTTCCTTCAGGCGCGGAAAGTAGGTGTAGACCATCTCAAGATCTTCTTGGATCTTGGCGTTGCTATCGCCGCGTGTATAGGCACCCGTCAGGAGGTTCTCCTCGACTGTCAGATGCTCAAAGCAATGGCGGCCTTCCATCACCTGAATAACGCCGGTCTTTACCAGCTCTGCAGGATCCTGCTCGTGGACATCCTTACCACGATAGCGCACGGAGCCTTTGGTCACCTCGCCGCGTTCGGAATGAAGCAGGTTGGAAATCGCCTTTAGTGTCGTGGTCTTGCCCGCCCCATTGCCACCGAGCAACGCGGTGATGCCGCCTTTGGGCACATTCAGGCTGACACCTTTCAGCACAAGAATCACGTGATTGTAGATCACCTCGATATTGTTGACCTCAAGCAGTGTTTCCGCCTGCACGTCTGTGGAGTTGGCCGTATCCAGCATCTCGACAGCTATCCTTTCGCCAGCGTCCGCTCGGGACGGATCAGATGTGGTCGATTCCGCCACATCGGGTAAATCTCTTGATCCGCGCCGGAGCCGAAGCCCCGGCGCGAGGGGCGCTTAGTTGCAGCGCTCTTCGATGTTGTTCTCAGCCGCGTAGGATGCAGAATCCTCTGCCACCAACGTTCCGATCACCTCGCGGTCCGTCGGGTTAAAGCCCGAGATCAGAGACCACGTCTGCGTGTCGGCGTCCCACTGGGTCACACCCACCAGACCGGGGCCACCGTGGTTTTCACAGCTGACGTTGAAGGCCGGGCCAAAGTTCGCCATGCCAAGGGCGTCCATCTTCTCGGCTGTGATGGAGAGCGCTTCCATCCCGTCGCGCATCATGGACGCGTCGATCTCGGCGGTGCCGTGGATTTCCTGCGCGGTTTTGGCAGCTTCGACCGCCAGCATCGCTGCATACATACCGCGGTTATAGGCAACCTTGCCAACCTGATCGCCGGCACCTGCCGCGAGACCTTTGTCGACGACATATTTGCGCATGTCATCAAACACCGGGAAGTCATCGCCCACGTTGTGGAAGGTCACGGCCTTGTAGCCATCCGCCTTGGCCCCTGCGGGGATCACATCGTGATCCGAACCAGACCACCAGACGCCGATGAAGTTTTCCATCGGGAAGCGGATGTTGGCGGCTTCTTGAATAGCCACCTGGTTCATCACACCCCAACCCCACATCACGACGTAATCGGGGCGATCACGGCGGATCTGCAACCACTGCGATTTCTGCTCTTGGCCTGGATGGTCAACCGGCAGCAGGCTCAACTCAAAACCATGCTTTTTGCCCAGCTCTTCCAGCGTGCGGATCGGTTCCTTGCCATAAGCAGAGTTGTGATAGACCAGCGCAATTTTCTTGCCGTTGAGGTCGCCTGCGTTTTCTTCCAGCAGGTGATTGATCACACCGGACGCGCCGTCCCAATAGTTGGCCGGATAGTTGAAGACGTTGGAGAACACCTTGCCGTTGGCGGCTGAGGTGCGACCGTAGCCCATGGTGTGAAGCGGGATGCCATCTGCGGTCACTTTAGGGATCAACTGGTAAGTAATCCCTGTGGAGAGCGGCTGATAAATCAGTGCCCCTTCACCCTTGGTGGATTCATAGCATTCCACCCCCTTTTCGGTGTTGTAGCCAGTTTCACATTCGATCACGCGCGCCTTGACGCCCCCGATGCCACCGTCGCGCTCATTCACAAGGGTGAAATAGTCGTTATAGCCATCAGAGAACGGAATGCCGCCCGCTGCATAGGGGCCGGTGCGGTAGCTCAGGTCCGGGAATACCAGATCGGCCATTGCGGGGCTTGCTGCAATCAGCGCACTCAGCGCCACGCTCGTCAGTTTCAGTTTCATCGGGTGTCATCCTCCCTGAATTTTTCCGATGTTTTTGTAGTTCGGGGCCGACCTCCTCTTGCCGCCCCCGGCGAATGTCTTGTGGTCCTGCTCGCTAGTGCGGGAACGGCCAGAGACGCAGTTTTTCTTTGGCAACGCGCCACAGTTGCGCAAGGCCATGCGGCTCAAGGATCAGGAACGTGATGATCAGCGCGCCAACAATCACCAGCTGGAAATGCGCCACGATATCTGTGGGCCAGCCCAGCCAGTCGACGCCCACGACCTTGAGGATCACCGGCAGCAGCACCAGGAATGCAGCCCCCGCAAAAGAGCCAAAGATCGACCCCAATCCGCCGATGATGACCATGAACAGCACGAGGAACGATTTGTTGATGCCAAAGGCCTCACCGACCTCGACCGCCCCGAGATAGACCGAGAAGAACAGCGCCCCGGAGATGCCGACAAAGAAGCCCGAGACCGCAAAGGCTGTCATTTTTGCCTTCAGAGGGTTCACGCCGATGATTTCAGCCGCAATGTCCATGTCGCGAATTGCCATCCACGTGCGCCCTTGGGTGCCCCGTGTCAGATTGCGAGCCATAATGGCGCAGAACGTCAGGAAAATCAGACAGAACATATAGGTCGCCCAAGCCGGTGCATTGGGGCCGGTAATGATGATGCCAAACACGTCCCGTTCCGGTGCGTTGATCTGACCAGAGGCCGAGTAGTTGTAGAACCACGGCACCCGGTTGAAGAGCCAGACCAGAAAGAACTGAGCCGCCAAGGTTGCCACCGCAAGGTAAAAGCCCTTGATGCGCAAGCTGGGCAACCCAAACAGCACGCAGACCAATCCGGTGATTCCCCCCGCCAGCAACACGTGGATGAACATGGACACCTCGGGAAAGGCCGTCATCAGCTTATAGCAAGCGTAAGCGCCCACCGCCATGAAGCCCCCGGTGCCCAGCGAGACCTGCCCGCAGTAACCAACAAGGATGTTCAGCCCGATCGCCGCAATCGCGTAGATCAGGAAGGGCAACAGGATCGCATTGACCCAGTAGTCATTGACCAGAAACGGCACCACACCAAAGGCCACGGCCAGCACCGCATAATAGCGGTAGCGGTCGAATTTGATCGGAAAGGTCTGGCTGTCCTCGACATAGGAGAGTTTGAAATCCCCGGCTTCACGGTAGAACATGGCTCAGAGGCTCCCTTCTTTGAATTTATCGTTCTGCATCAGACCTCTCCCCAGTTGGACTGTGCCTCATCCCGCTGACCGCGGGTCATGCGGTTAGAGGGTTTCGCGTAGCCTTTGCGCTCTGAAATCCGCACAAGTTTCAGATAGGCGAAGAGCCCACCAAACAAACCCAGAGCCGCCAACAGAGTCGCGACGGTGATCTGCCCGGTGGAGTACCCCTCACCCGTCAGCGCGAGGTAGCCAAAGGCCCAGAACCCGGACCAAGCGATGACGTTCAGCACAGCGATCAGCTTGCTCATGACAGGGCCTCCGCGTTAACCATTTCGTCAGGTTTCCGCGTTTCGCCACATTTTGCCCCAATCTCACCAGCACGTTGCGCGTGGGAAAAGTGAGTGGGTAATATGACCGTAATGCTGGAGAGACTCCGGCAGCTGGATGCTGCACGGAAACGAGGTGACCTGACCGATGCGCAATATGCCGATGCCCGGTCAAAGCTATTGTCGATGGTCGAAGATGCCGAGGTAGAACCCGCCGGACCGCGTGCGCGCGGCCCTGCTGCCGTGAAAGCGGCGCGTCCAAGGCCACGCCCGGCCGCAACCTCCTCCGCGCGCCGCGCTGCACCGATGGTGGCTCCGCAGTCGGATCCTGCCGAGAGCCATGACATGTCGTTCTTCTGGGGGCTCATTCTCGTGGGGCTCTGCGCCGCAGGCTTGATGACCTTCCTCATCGGACGGCTGATTGGGGATATCACCATTGCATTGACGCTCGCGGTCACGGTTTTTGCCGCCGTGGTCATCGCCGCCTTCCAGCGGATGCAGAACTGAGTCTGCACACCGCCGGAGGAGGGGAGGATATGCGCCTCAAACCCGTTCAATGATCTTCTCGCCAAAGAGGCCCTGTGGGCGGAACACGAGGAAAATCAGCGCCAGCACATAGGCAAACCAGTTCTCGGTGGCACCGCCCACCATCGGGCCGATGAGGAACTCAAAGAGTTTCTCGCCCACGCCGATGATCAGCCCGCCCACAATGGCCCCGGGGATCGAGGTGAAACCACCCAGCATCAGCACTGGCAGGGCCTTGAGCGCGATCAGCGACAGCGAGAACTGCACGCCAGATTTTGTGCCCCACATGATGCCGGCAACCAGCGCGACAAATCCCGCAACCGACCAGACCAGCACCCAGATAAAGTTCAGCGAAATCCCCACCGACAGAGCCGCCTGGTGATCATCCGCCACCGCTCGCATGGCCCGGCCTTGCTTGGTGTACTGGCTGAACAACACGAGGCCCGTGACCAGAAGCGCTGCAATGACCGTCGCCACGATATCGAGATTGTCGATAAAGAAACCGTAGCCGAAGATCCCAAAGGTCGTCTCGTCAATCCAGAGGTTGATCCCTTGTGGCAGGCCCACGTCAAGCGTCTTGATCTCGGACCCCCACATCAGATCCGCCACACCTTCGAGGAAATAGGCAAGCCCGATGGTGGCCATAAAGAGGATGATCGGCTCTTGGCCCACGAGGTGTTTCATCACGAGGACCTGCACCAGCCACGCCAACAGAACCATCACCGCAACGGTCATCAGGATTGCCACGAATGAGGGAACCGTCCAGCCAAAATGGGTGATATGGCCGCCAAAGACCGCGTTGATCACATGCGAAAACGGCACCTGCCCCTGCATGATCCCCACAAGCGTCATGGCCGCAAACAGCGCCATCACGCCTTGGGCGTAGTTGAAGATGCCAGAGGCCTTGTAGATCAGGACGAAGCCCAGCGCGACCAGCGCATAGAGCACCCCGGCCATCAGCCCGTTCAGCGTCACTTCCATGGCAAAGATCAGTTGATCAGGCATGGTCCGCCTCCTTGTTCATTGCAATTGTGCAGGCGATATCAGTCATGAGACACCCCCAGATAGGCGTCGATGACGTCCTGGTTGTTGCGCACTTCATCCGGTGTGCCATCGCCAATCTTCTTGCCGTAATCCATCACCACCACCCGATCAGACAGGTCCATGACCACGCCCATATCGTGCTCAATCAGGGCAATGGTGGTGCCAAACTCGTCGTTCACATCGAGAATAAAGCGGGACATGTCCTCTTTTTCCTCGACATTCATGCCGGCCATCGGCTCGTCCAGCAGCAACAGCTTCGGCTCGGCCGCCAAGGCGCGGGCCAGTTCGACGCGTTTCTTCAGACCGTAGGGGAGACGCGCGACGGGCGTTTTGCGGATCGCCTGAATTTCAAGAAAGTCGATGATCTTTTCCACGACTTCGCGGTTCTCGACCTCTTCTTTCTCGGCGCGGCCCTTCCAGAAGGCCTGCTGGAACATGCCCGCCTTCATGTAGTTCAACCGCCCCGTCATCACGTTGTCGAGCACGCTCATACCATCAAACAGCGCGATATTCTGGAACGTGCGGGCAATCCCCTGCCGGGCCACCTCATAAGGCTTCATCGGCGGGCGTTTGGCGCCGTGAAACCAGACCTCACCCTCTTGCGGCACGTAAAAACCCGAAATCACGTTCAGCATCGAAGATTTCCCGGCACCGTTCGGGCCAATGATCGCGCGGATTTCCCCTTCGCGGATGTCAAAGGAGATATCCTTGATCGCCACCACACCGCCAAACCGCAGGGTGATGTTCTTCATCTCCATGACCACGCCGCCAATGGTGCGGCCATCTTCGGTCACATAGCTTTCGGCAGCATCAAGCATGGGCCACTCCTTTGGAATTTCGCGCCAGACGGGACGGCGGGCGGGGCGATGTGCAGCTTGCCTGCACGAGCGTCGTCAAAGCCGTCATTCCGCTGCCACCTGCTGCATCATGGGTGATTGCACCTTCGCATCCACACAGGTCAGCGTCGCACTGATCGCGCCTTTGCGACCGTCTTCATAGGTGACCTCGGTCCGGGTCGAGATCTGCTCGGAGCCATCATAAAGCGCGGCAATAATGTCGGCGAACTTCTCCTCGACGATGCGACGGCGCACTTTGCGGGTCCGCGTCATCTCACCGTCATCTGCATCCAGTTCCTTGTGCAGCACCACAAAGCGATGCACCTGACAGCCTGACAGCATCTCATCCTGCGCCACCGAGGCATTCACCGCCTCCACATGGTTCCGGATCGTCTCCAGCACGCGCGGATGACCGGCCAGCTCCTGATAGGAGGCATAGGCGATGTTGTTGCGCTCTGCCCAGTTGCCC
The DNA here is from genome assembly GCF_000376545.2 of Tritonibacter mobilis F1926. Lineage (NCBI taxonomy): Bacteria > Pseudomonadati > Pseudomonadota > Alphaproteobacteria > Rhodobacterales > Paracoccaceae > Tritonibacter > Tritonibacter mobilis. Next base: position 138,002 of record NZ_CP015230.1, on the reverse strand, counting down.
ACCGCCGTGAGGTCGATGTTGATGAAGGCTACACAGCGGTCGCGACCATTGCCAAACAGCACTGCCTCGAGAATATCCGGATAGAACTTCAGCTTGTTCTCGACGTATTTCGGCGCAAACATCGCGCCGCTGGCCATTTTGCCAACGTCCTTGGCCCGGTCGATGATCCGCAGATGGCCGGAACTTTCCTCGATAAAGCCCGCATCGCCCGTGGCGACCCACCCCTCGGCGTCCTTGGTCGAGGCGGTGGATTCCGCGTTCTTGTAGTATTCGACAAACGTACCCGGCGAGCGGTAGTGGATCTCGCCCTTGTCGTCGATCTTGATCTCCACATCCGGCGCAGGCACGCCGACGGTATCGGCACGCACTTCGCCATCGGGCTGCACGGTAATGAACACCGTGGCCTCTGTCTGACCATAAAGCTGTTTGAGGTTGATCCCCAGCGAGCGGTAGAAATCAAAAATCTCCGGCCCGATCGCCTCCCCCGCCGTGTAGCCGACACGGATACGGCCATAGCCAAGCGTATCTTTCAAGGGACCGTAGACCAAGAGATCGCCAAGGCGATACTTCAGCCGGTCCATCATGCCGACGGGTTTGCCATCCAGGATCAGACCGCCGACTTTCTTGGCATGGGCCAGGAAGTGATGAAACATCTTCTGCTTCAGCTTGCCCGCATCTTCCATGCGGATCATCACATTGGTGAGCTGACCCTCAAACACCCGCGGCGGCGCAAAGAAATAGGTGGGACCGATCTCGCGCAGATCGGTCATCATGGTGTCTTCGCTCTCGGGGCAATTGACGCAGAACCCGCACCAGTAGGACTGTCCCAGCGAAAAGATGAAATCCCCCACCCATGCCATCGGCAGATAGGACAGGATGTCTTCTTTCTCGGTGAGCTTGTCGAACATGCTCACGTTCTTGGCGCTCTCGACAACATTGCGATTGGAGAGCACCACGCCCTTGGGCCGCCCGGTGGTGCCCGACGTATAGAGCATCACGCAGATGGAATCATAAGTGAGCTTGGCTTTGCGCGCCGCCAGATCATCGCTGAACTCATCGCGCGCGGCACGTCCTTGTTCCTGCACGTGGCTATATTGATGCAACTGGTGATGATCGTATTTGCGCAGGCCCTTCGGGTCCACGTAGATCATATGTTTGAGGTTGGTCAGCTGGTCCTTGACCTCGATGACCTTGTCGACCTGCTCCTGATCGCCGGCGATCACATAGGCCGCACCACAGTGATCCAGCACATAGGCCATCTCTTCCGCGCTGGAGTCCTGATAGACAGGCACCGGCACCGCGCCAACACTTTGCGCCGCAACCATCGACCAATAGAGCGAAGGCCGGTTACGCCCGATAATGGCGATAAAATCCCCCTCAGCCACGCCGAGGTTCAACAGACCCAGTGCAAGCGCCTCGATTTCCTCGGCGGTTTGCTTCCAGGTCCAGCTTTGCCAGATGCCAAACTCCTTTTCCCGGTAGGCCGGGCGGTTGGCATGAACAGTTGCGTTTCTCTCCAGCAGGGCCGGAACAGACATAAGCTGCCCGGCGCCAGACGATGTCTGCGCAGCGGTCTGAGACACGTATTTACTCCTCCCATATCCGGTCCTCCCCGACCGGATTGATCGCTTCTCCCACAGGTGCGGCGTGCGATCCTTATGTCCGCATTAGGACTGTACCTTTGTAACAAAGCAAGTTTTTCGCGATGATTTCTGAAACCTATCGAATTGTAACAAGGTCGCGAAAATGCGACGCTGGGGCCGAGCCAACCGGCGCAAGAAGCCGCTTTGCCAATGCGGCGCAAGCTGCTAGCCCATACGTGGGGAGCTTAAATGAAACAAACCACCGCACAGCGAATGGCGATGATTGACGCCGGACTCAACCTGATTGCGCAGGCGATGTCGATCTATGACAGTGATTTGCGTCTCGCGGCCTGCAACCATCGTTTTCAGGAAATGTTCTCTCTGCCCCCCGAATTGATCAAGGTCGGTGCCACCTTCAGGGACACCATCCGCTTCATTGCGGAGCAGGGCGATTACGGCCCTATTGATGACATCGAGTCCTTCGTGCAACTGCGTGTCGATCAGGCCCGCGCCTTTGTGCCCCATTATGTCGAACGCCAGCGCGCCAATGGGCATGTGATTTCGATCGAGGGCGCGCCACTGCCGCAGGGCGGCTGGGTCACCGTTTACACTGACATCACCCGCACCAAACGGGTCGAGGAATTGCTGCGCGCCCGGTCCGAAGAACTCTCGGATCAGGTGATGAGCTACACCGAAGAGCTTTCGGCCACCAACCGCAAGCTGGCCGCGACTATCACCACGCTGGAGGAAACCAAGCGTCAGCTCACCCAGACTGAGGCCCGCACGCGCCTGACCACCGAAATGATGCCCGCGCATATCGCCCATGTGGACCCGGAGGGATATTACACTTTCACCAACGGACGTCTGAACAAGGTGTTTCCCGGGCGCCCCTCCGATATTCTTGGCGAACATATTGCCGACGCCCTGGGGCCAGCCGCATATGGCCGCATCGCCCCGCATCTGGACGCCGCCTATCAGGGCGAAAGCCCGGTGTTTGAGTTCACGGAGGATCACGACAGCCGCCGCCTGCGGGTGGCCTTTACGCCCGACAATGAGGGCGGTGTCTTTATCTTGTCGATGGACGTGACCGAGGAAACCCAGACCCGTGTCGCACTGCAACAGGCCCGCAAACGCGAGATTGCAGCACAGATGACCAGCGGTCTGGCGCATGATTTCTCCAATCTGCTGACCATTATCCTCGGTATGCAGACCCGTCTGGCCCGCATTTCCCTGCCCGAAGGTGCAGGCGAGCTGGTTGAGGCCACGCTATCGGCTGCGCGGCGTGGGGGGCGTCTGCTGGACCGAATGGCGGAGATGACAAGTCACCGGGGATTGCGCCCGCAAGCCACTGATTTGCACGCGCTTCTGGAGGAGATGAAAATCCTCGCCACGCCCTCACTGCCACAGGGCATTGGCCTCAGCGTGCTGGACAATACCGGCGAAGGGCGGTTCCTTCTGGATCCGGGCCGGTTGCAGGATGCGCTTTTGAACCTGATCCTGAATGCCCGTGACGCCTGCGGCACCAGTGGACAAATCACTGTTGCCGCTCATTTGGTCGGGCAGACATGGATTGAGTTTTCCGTCAGCGACACCGGCCCGGGGTTTTCCACGCAAGCCTTGGAAAACGCGCTCAATCCGTTTTTCACCACCAAAGGTCAGGAAGGCTCGGGCCTCGGGCTGTCGATGGTCTATGACATGGTGAAATCCGCCGGGGGTGACATTCGCATCAGCAACACAGTGTCAGGTGCCATGGTCACCTTGCGCCTGCCGCACCGCCCAGCGCCCATGGCAGCGGGCGGCATTGCCCTGTTGGTGGAGGACAGCGACGCGCTCCGGGCGACCTACCGGCAAGTGTTGATGGACCTTGGATATTCGGTGATTGAGGCCACCAGCGTGGACGAGGCGGTCGCGCTACTGGCCGATGTGGAGGGGATCGCGCTGATCCTGTCGGACATTAAACTTGAGGGCGAGGCCACTGGTGTCGATCTCTGTGCGCGGCTCGGGCCAGACGCGCCGCCCGTCGTGTTGATGACCTCCCTGCCCCACACGGACCCGCTTTACCGTGCGGCATTGGCCTCTGCGCCGCTGTTGCCCAAACCCTTTGAAAGCTCCCATCTGATGGCGCTCCTGCAACAGAAGGCCGACCATGCGTGATGCCAATCAATCCCCGCTCGTGACGATCCTCGATGATGAGCCCGAGATCCGCCAACTGCTGACCGAGACACTGGAAGATGCGGGCTATCGCACGCAAAGCTTTTCTCGCGCTCGCGATTTCGAGGCGGCGCTCAAACGGGTGACGCCGGATGTCTGTCTGGTGGATCTGTCACTGCCCGACACCGACGGGCTGGCTTTGGTTCATCGGCTGGCGCTGGAACAGGGCGCCAGCGTCATCATCATATCGGGCCGGGCGCAGGTGCAGGATCGGGTGACAGGGCTGGAGCTGGGGGCGGATGATTACATCACCAAGCCATTTGACCCCGCCGAGGTCGTCGCGCGCATTCGGGTGCGCCTGCGCGACACGCCGCGTGGTGGTCAAACGCCATCCGGGGATCGCGCACAGTTCTCAGGCTGGACTGCACATTTCGACCGCTACGCGCTTGAGGATGAGAACGGGGGCGAGACCGCCTTTTCCCACGCTGAAGGCGAGGTGCTCAGGCTGTTTCTGGAAAGCCCAAAGCGGCTGATCTCGCGCGCACAGATGATGGAACGCTTGGGCGGAGGCGCGGGCGACAGTTTCGACCGCGCCATGGATGTGCGGGTCTCGCGCCTGCGCACAAAATTGCGCGAGGACCCCAAAAACCCGCGCCTCATCAAAACCATCTATGGCGCAGGCTATATTTTTCTGGGCGATGTCAGCTGGAGCTGATCACTTATTGGGGAGACGGATACCCTGATCGCGAGGGGACGCTCCCGCCCCTGCAGGTGCCTTGCCTGCGGCAAAACCCCTTGGCAGCGTTGGGCCGACCGCTTGCCCTGCCGGGCAAGCGGTCACGCCGCGCCTTTGGCGCGGCGCCGGGCCCAACGGGAGCGGAGGAGATTTCTCCTCTGGCGACGGGCGGGAGGGGCCCCGCCTCTTGCAGCGGTGATTCGCGTGGCGTAAAAAGACAATATGACCACCTGTCTGCTCTATAACCATGCGCAAACCCGCCCCGCCCGGTTCTACCGGATCGAATTGGCGATGAACCTCTTTGACGAGGTCTCGCTCTTGCGGGAGTGGGGCATCAAAGGGGGCAAGGGGTGCTCAACAATCAACATCTTCGGCAATCTGCGCGAGGCCTCCGTCGCGGCAGACCGCCATCGTCGCCGGATGTTGAAACGCGGCTATGACCGCGCCTGAGCGCCACAGTTTCGATTGCCCGCATCCGGCGCATTGCTCACCGCGCGCTCACACCCAATGCAGTTTGACCCTTTTAACCCGGACGCCCCTCCCCTAGTACTTCTGCAACAGGATCGAAGGGGCGCGCATGTCAGAGATAACGCTGGTCCGCCACGGCCAGGCCAATACCGGAGCACGGGATGAAGCCAGCTACGACAAGCTGAGCGCCCTTGGTCATCAGCAGGCCCAATGGCTGGGTAACTATCTGCGCGACTGCAAGGACAACTACGCCCGCATCTATTGCGGCACCCTGACCCGGCACGAAGAAACCGCCCGCGCCATGGGCTTTGATGCGGGGCAATTGATCCGCGACCCCCGCCTCAACGAGATGGAATATTTCACCCTCGCCCGGAGGATGGAAGCCCAGCACGGCCTGCCGATCCCGCAAGAACGCGAGGGATTTGTCGCCCATCTCCCACAGGTTTTTGCCGCGTGGGAGGCCGACAAGATCGGCGCCCCGCCAGAAAGCTGGCGTGACTTTGAATCCCGGACCAAAGCCGCACTCGCGGAGATCGCAGAAGGTGAAGGCCCCGCATTGGTGGTCACATCAGGCGGGCTGATCTCCATGGTGATGCGCCAGTGTCTGGGGCTCGATACGGCAGCAACCGCGCGTATGGCGCTGGCGATCATGAACACCTCGTTGCACCGTTTGCACAATATCGGTGGAACCTATGCGCCGGTCCTCTTTAATGCGGTGCCGCATCTGGAAGCGCCGGACCGGCAATACGCGCGCACCCACCTCTGAGATCCCCGCACAGGAGACAGCCATGCAACTTTACTACGCGCCCCACACCATCTCCATTGCGGTCGCCATTGCGCTTGAAGAGGCCGGCCTCGCCTATGAGGCCATCAAGATCGATTTTGCCGAAAAACAGCAAACGACCAAAGCCTATCATCAGATCAACCCGAAGGGCCGCGTGCCGGCTTTGGTGGTCGAAGGCGGCATCCTCACAGAGACCGGTGCGCTGTTGGAGTATATTGCCGATCTGGCCCCTGATGCCGGATTGCGCCCCACCGATCCGGTCCGAGTAGCCCGCATGCGCGAGGTGATGTTCTATCTTGCCTCCACCATGCATGTGAACCATGCCCACAAACTGCGCGGCGCGCGATGGGCCTCCAATCCCGCCTCGTTCAAGGACATGACCCGCAAGGTGCCCGAAACGATGGCTGCCTCCTGCGAGTACATCTGCAACCACGGCCTACGCGGCCCGTTTGTTCTGGGTGACTCGCTGAGCCTCGCCGATTGCTACCTCTACGTGATCAGCACCTGGCTGGAAGGCGACGGGGTCAAGCTTGCGGGCTTTCCAAAACTCCAGGCCTTTATGGAGGCAATGGAAGCACGCGACAGCGTCAAAGCTGTGCGCGCCAAAGATATGCTTTGAAGGACAAGACTATGACACATCTCTGGGTCCGGGCCGAACAACGCCCGAACGAGGATCGCGTGGGGCTGACGCCTGCGGGGTCGAAAGCCCTGTTGGACGCAGGCATTCGCGTCACCGTCGAAGATAGCCGCAGCCGCGCCATCCCGCTGCAAGGCTACATCGACGCGGGCTGCGAGATTGCGGCAGAAAACTCCTGGCCCGATGCGCCGCGCGACGCGATCATCTTTGGCCTGAAAGAACTGCCCGAAGATGGCACCCCCCTGCCCCATCGCCACATCATGTTCGGCCATGCCTTCAAGGGCCAGCATTCCGGCAAGGAGCTTTTGCGACGGTTCCGCGAGGGTGGCGGGACGCTGTATGATCTGGAATATCTTGTGGACGAGACCGGACGCCGGGTTGCCGCCTTTGGCTATTGGGCGGGCTATGCGGGGGCTGCCGTGACACTCAAAGCTTGGGCTGCGCAACAACGCGGTGAAGTCTGTGGCCCGGTTGGTGTCTACAAAAACAAGGACGCTCTGCTTTCTGATCTGGGAGAGGAGCTGGATGCATCCGGCGCTGATCGTCCCACAGCCATTGTCATCGGAGCCTTGGGGCGCGTGGGCACTGGCGCGGCGGACCTCTGCGAGGCGATGGGCGTCACAGTCACCAAATGGGATATGAATGAGACCGCCAGCGGCGGGCCGTTTCCCGAGATCCTCAACCACGATCTGTTCCTGAACTGCATTTTCGCCCGCCCCGGCACGCCCGTTTTTGTGCCGCAAGACGCGCTTCAGGCCGACCGCAAACTGACCGCAATTGGTGATGTGGCCTGCGATCCTGACAGCGACTACAATCCGGTTCCGGTCTACTCCCGTGCCACCACATGGGACGCACCTGTGCTGCGTGTTGCCAACGCCCCAGTGCTGGATGTGATGGCCATCGACAACCTGCCCTCGATGCTGCCCGCCGAGAGCTCCGAGGATTATGCAGACCAGCTGCTGGCCAGCCTCTTGACCCTGTCCGATCTGGATGCGGGTGTCTGGGGCCGAGCCAAGGCAGTCTTTGACGAACATGTGGCGGGCTAACCAGCCTGCCCGGACGAAGGAGAACAACTATGACTATTCACTGGTGCGGCACTGGCCTCTCCGCCATCCCCGGCCTGCGTCGCCTGCTCGAAGCGGGTCACGACGTGGCCGTCTGGAACCGCACACCGGAAAAAGCCGCCGAGGCCGTTGGCGACCTCACCACCAACATCCACAAGTTTTCCATCGCGCGCCTGTCGGAACTCCTCAGCCCCGCTGACGTGGTGGTCTCGATGCTGCCCGGCGACTGGCATGTGGAACTGGCAGAGCTCGCCATTAACAATGGCGCGCATTTTGTGTCCTCCTCCTATATCTCGCCAGAGATGCGGGCGCTGGATCAGAAAGCCAAGGACGCAGGCGTCGCGCTGGTCAATGAGGTCGGGCTTGATCCGGGCATTGATCACCTGATGGCACATGCCCTGGTGGCCGAATATGCGGAATCCCCCGCCTTCGACCTCGACAATGAGATCAGCTTTCTGTCTTATTGCGGCGGCATCCCCAAAACACCGAACCCCTTCCGCTACAAGTTCAGCTGGTCGCCTCTGGGCGTGCTCAAGGCACTGCGGTCACCCTCCCGCTCGATCCGCGATTTCGAGGTCCTGGACGTGGCACGCCCTTGGGACGCAATCTCCACCTATGACGCGCCGCTTGCGACGCCCGAAACCTTCGAGGTTTATCCCAACCGCGACAGCCTGCCCTTCATGGCGCAATACCACTTTGACAAGGACTGGAAGGTCAAAACCTTCGTGCGCGGCACGCTGCGTCTGGATGGCTGGACCGAGGCCTGGGCGGATGTCTTCAAAGAGGTCGAGACCCTTGAAGGCCCCGAAGGCGATGCCCGGCTCAAGGAAATGTCCGATCAGTTCTGGGATGAGAACGCCTATGACGAGGGCGAGCCGGACCGCGTGGTGCTCTGCGTGGACCTCAAGGCAGAGAAAGATGGCCAGACCAAATGGCACAAAACCTATGTGATGGACGCATGGGGCGACGAGCGCGGCAGCGCCATGGCGCGTCTGGTGTCCTATCCGGTGTCCTATGCCATCGAGGCCGCGATGAACGGCAAGATCGCCCCCGGCGTCAGCGCCGCGCCGAGTGATCCGGCACTTGTGGACAGCTGGATGGGTCGGATCGGCGCGCTGGCCCAGCACCTTCAGGTGGTGTCACACCGCTCCTGAAATCAGTGAATTCAAAAGAGCCCCGTCAGAGAAATCTGGCGGGGCTTTCTCTTGTTATTTACCGCCCCATGACATCCTCGGCGGTGGCTGTCACATCAACGCCCAGCGCTTCCAATCCCGCCTCAATGTCATAGGCAAGGTTGGGGGTCGCGAGGAGATAATCCTCGGTTGGCGTGGTCTTCTCAGCACGCGCCGTGGCCACCGCCTGACCAAACTCCTCCGCCTCAAAAACACCGCGCCCCACCCAGACCAGAGCCACAAGCTCCGCCTGCTCATCCTCATTCATATCGGCGATGAAGGCGCGCAGCTCAGGTTCCGCACGCTCGATTTCACGCGCCATCAGCGCGACCTGTTCCGCCTTGTTGCTTGCAATCTCGACCATCCTGCGCGTCCTTTCCATGAAGCTATCGGGTACCGCAACAGTGACACCCATGGCAGGCCGTGACCTTGATCTACAGCAAATCAGGCCACACCGGGCTCACGCATGCGCTCCTTGCGTCCAAAGAGAGCAAGCGGCTGGCTGCGCCCGCGCAGGGGCGCAGGTTCCAGCGCAATCCAGTCCTTACGCGCGGGCTCCGCTGCCGCCTCAAGAACCGCGCCCGATACGATGATCTCCATTTCACAGGTCTTGGTCATCTGCTCCAGCCGCGCCGCGATGTTCACCGTGTCGCCAAGGGCGGTGTACTCCAGCCGGTCCTCATCACCAACCACGCCAGAAAACACCTCGCCCCAATGCAGCCCGATCCCCACATGCACGGCGCTACGTCCTTCTCGCTGACGCGCATCAGACCAGTCGTGCATTTCATCCGAGAGACGCCGCGCGCAGTCCAGCGCGCGATGGGGCGCGCCATCTCCGTTAAACAATAACATCGCGCCGTCCCCGATGAACTTGTCCACCATACCACCGGTCTCGCGCGCCGCTTTTTGCACGCGGATACGGTATTCCGTCACAAAGCCCCCCACCTCCGCAGGATCACGCCCTTCGGCCCAAGAGGTGAAGCCGCGAATGTCCACGAACATCACTCCCATGTCCTGCCGCTGCTCCTGACGCATATCGTCCAGGTTTTCCCCCTGCACCCGGTTCGCCAGCCGCGCAGGCAAATAGCGCGTCAGCAGCAAGCGCTTTTCTGTCTCGGTCAGCGCGCGATGCAACAGATCCCGCAGCGCCGCCGCGGCCACCACCAAAACCACGCCCGCCAGCAAAATCATGGTCAGCCGCACAATATTGGGCGGCACCGACACCAGATGCTTCAGGCGATTGGCGATCTCTGGCGACACGGTCACATCGCTGACAAAGCTCAGGTATCCCAAGCCCCCAACGATCAGGGCCACACAATAGGCCTGCAAATATGGGTTAAACCGCAGCACCGCAAAGGCCAGCACCACCGGCACCAGCCATGTAGGTGGCAACAGGAATGTCAGCGCACCGGGCATGGAGACATTCTCCAATCCCACCCAGGCATTCACCAGCATGAACAGGCAATCGAGCGTCACAACCGGCCAGACCATCCAGCGCCGAAACCGCCCGCTGCGGGCCAGCCACAGGCTGAACACCCCCAACAAAAGGTATGACACCATCGACAGGATCGCAAAGATCCACTGTTTGCGCAGAAAGTCGGCAATCTCAGCCGGGGGTTCTCCGACCGCCAGGAAGAAAACCACCATCAACCCCAGCGCCACAAAGATCCGCAGGATAGAGACGACCTTTTCCGCCCTGAGCTCTGCTTCGCGCAACAGCGCCGCATCCGGTGCCATCCGGCGACGCGCCAGCCGGATCATTCGCCCGGGCGCTCCAGCGCCACCACCTGAGCCATGCTATCGGGGCTCAGTTCCTCAAAGTCGAAATTATCAAGCCGCTGCGCCCGTCGTCCGGCCTTGTCGGCGCTGATCTTGATGTCGGCGATATCCTTCTGCGCTTGGCTGAAATGCCGGTCCAGATTGCCAACCCGGTCGCCGAGACGCTCCACATCCTTGTGCAGCAGACCCAACTCCGTGCGGATTGCACCGGCCTGTTCGCGCATGCGCGCATCTTTCAGGATCGCACGCATGGTGTTGAGGGTCGCCATGCAGGTGGTGGGTGACACGATCCAGACCTTGAGCGAAAAGCCTTCGCGCACCACATCGGAAAAATTCGCATGTAACTCCGCATAGACCGCCTCGGACGGCAGAAACATCAGCGCCCCGTCGGCGGTTTCCCCATCAAGGATGTATTTCTCCGAAACGTCGCGGATATGCTTGCGCAACGCCCCCTTCAGGAGCCGCGCCGCCTGCGCACGGGCCTCTTGGGTCTCGGCATTGCGCAGCGCCTCATAGGGTTCCAGCGGGAATTTGCTGTCGATCACGATCGGTCCCGGCGGGTTGGGCAGATGGATCAGGCAATCCGCTCGCTTGCCATTCGAGAGCGTGTATTGAAACGCATAGGCATCGCTGGGAAGCGCCTTTGACACGATGTCATTGAGCTGGATCTCCCCAAAGGCCCCGCGGGTCTGCTTGTTCGACAGGATATCCTGCAACGACAAGACATCGCCTGACAGTTTGGTGATATTGTCCTGCGCCTTGTCGATCACCGCGAGCCGTTCCTGCAACTGCGTGAGCGAGGTGGCGGTGCGCTTGGCGTTGCCGTGCAGGCTCTCGGTCATGCGCTCCTGCATCTCTGTCATGGCTCGCGCTTGCCTCATAGCGTTGTCGGCCAGCCGGTCATTCATCCGTTGCTGCACGTCACCAAGCCGCGCTTCCATGGTTTGCAGAATCTGCAACTGCGCATTGGCTTGGGTGTCAGACACCGTCTGCAGATTGCCCCGCAGCGCCTCCTGCCCGGAGGATAACTGCTGCGCCACCTGCCCCAGCGTGCTCATTTGATGGGTCAGCGGTTCAATCGCACGCGCCGCGCGGGCAGAGTTGCGCATCGACTGGATCAGGAGCGCAAATAGCAGGACGACCCCCACTGCGGCCCCCAGCAGGATCATTCCAAGACTGTCCATATTCGCGATGGCGGTGTCCATGCCTTCCATCCGGGGTTCCTTTAGCTGCGACCAAACAAGCGTTCGATGTCAGCGAGTTTGAGTTCAACATAGGTTGGGCGGCCATGGTTGCATTGGCCAGAGTGAGGCGTCGCCTCCATCTCGCGCAAAAGCGCGTTCATCTCTTCGCCGCGCATTCTCCGCCCGGACCGGATTGAGCCATGGCAGGCCACACGCGACAAGATCGCCTCCAGCCGCGCCTGCACCAGCTGGCTCTCACCCTGATCGGCCAGTTCATCCAGAATGTCGCGGATCATCGCCTCGGCATTGACCTCGCCCAAGATGGCCGGGGTTTCACGTACAGCTACGGCACTGCCGCCAAAGGCTTCGAACCCGAGACCGAATTTCGCTAGGTCATCGGCCACGTCCAGCAGGCGCGCGCAATCGCCATCCGAGAGTTCGACAATCTCGGGGATCAAAAGGCCTTGGGTGGCAACGCCGTTTTCGGCCATCTGGTGTTTGAGTTTTTCATAGACCAATCGTTCGTGCGCGGCGTGTTGGTCGACGATCACCATACCGTCACGGGTCTGGGCAATGATGTAATTCTCATGCACCTGCCCGCGCGCCGCGCCCAAAGGCAGATCCTCTATTGGGTGCGCTTCTGGCTCTACTGCAGCTTCTTCGACCAGACGGCCACTGTAGGCACCTGAAAATTCGGCAAAGCCCGCGGGTTCAGCCGATGGCGGCGCAGGATAGGACGGTGCGGCCGGCTGGCCGGGGGCTTGCGCCGCGTAAGAACTGTTGCGTGCGCCCAAGGATGGCCGATCCATCTGATAGACTCTCGGTGCACCTGTCGCGGTGGGTTGCTCGGGCCGCATTGCGCCCAAGGTCGCCCCCGCCACAGTGCTGGAGGCACGATGCCCAGCCTCCGCCAGCGCATGGCGCAACGAAGAGACAATCAGCCCGCGCGCCAGTCCGGGATCGCGAAACCGCACCTCGGATTTTGCCGGGTGGACGTTCACATCCACCAGCGTCGGATCGCAATCAATAAACAACGCCGCCGCCGGGTGGCGATCACGGCTGAGGAAATCCATATAGGCCGCCCGAAGCGCACCTGTGAGCATCTTGTCCTTCACTGGCCGCGTGTTCACGAACAGGAACTGCGTCACCGCAGCCCCGCGCGAATAGGTCGGCAGCGCCGCATAGCCATAAAGGCGGATGCCCTCGCGCGTCGCGTCGATCTTCAGCGCGTTCTCCGCAAATTCGCGACCAATCACATGCGCAAGCCGCCCGTGCAGCGCATCAAAGAGATCGCCGCTCATGGGGTCAGCGCGGAAAGACACGCGTCCCTCACCTCCACCAGAGACATCGCGCAGGATAAAGCCCACGGCAGGCTCAGCCATCGCAAGTCGCTTCACCGTGTCGGAAATCGCCTGCGTTTCGGCCCGGTCTGTGCGCATGAACTTCAGCCGTGCAGGCGTCGCAAAGAACAGATCGCGCAGTTCCACAATTGTGCCCTGCCGCAGCGCGGCCGGTTTGACCGGCTCCAGATGTCCGCCCGCGACGCGGATCTGAGCTGCATCGCACCCTTCGGCCCGGCTGGTGATGGTGAGCCGCCCGACCGCACCTAAACTGGGCAGGGCCTCGCCGCGAAATCCAAAGGTGTGGATGTTCAGAAGATCCGAGCCGTCGATTTTCGACGTTGCATGGCGTGACAGCGCCAGAGGCAAATCCTCGGGTGTCATACCACAGCCGTTGTCGATCACCCGGATCAGGGTCTTCCCGCCGTCAGCAATCTCTACCGTGATGCGGGTCGCCCCCGCGTCGATGGCGTTCTCCACCAATTCCTTGACGGCAGAGGCCGGGCGCTCAACCACCTCACCCGCCGCAATGCGGTTGATGGCGCTGTCATCAAGCTGGCGAATGACAGGCCGATGAGCCTCGCTCGCCTGTTGCACTGGGTTTTCGCTGATTTGGGGGTCGAGTGTAGCCATGACCCAAGATTTAGCATGAGAGCGCACGATTCTGCCACCCGGAATACGTGCTCCGAACAGTGCCTGTAACGTGCCTCAGACGTTCGGCAACTACACGCCGGACGGTGCTCCGGCACGGGCGCGACAAGGACCAACCAAGGCCGTAATTGCGAGGATCAGACCTGATACGGTTGCGATCATACCCGCAGCACTCACCGCATCACCCATGCCGATCCAGATCGGTCCATACCCTGCACACACATAGCCGATGATCGCCGCCAGAGTGGCAAAGACGACGCTCCACGCGATCTGCACCTCCAACCGATTGGTCATCATTCGCGCCGCTGCGGGTGGGCAGATGAACATGGCGATCACGATGATCGACCCCACCGCATCAAAGGCCGCCACCGCCGCAATCGCGGCCGTGATGACCAGCGCCAGACCCAGCAAATCCGTTCGCATCCCCATCGTGCGGGCGAAGCCTTCGTCAAAGGTTGAAATCTTCAAAGGCCGCCAGAACAGCGCGATAAAGCCAGCAACCACCACCAGCGTCGCTGCCATGCGTGGCATTTCCACCGGCAGATAGGCCAGTGCCTCGGGGTCCAGAAGCGACCCCCAGCCTGTGCCATCAAGCCAGATCAGGCTCTCCAGATTGCCGTAAAGCGCGTGTTCCACATCCAGATGTACCGAGGAGGTGTCGCTCTGCTCCAGGAGCAAAACACCCGCTGCAAAGAGTGTGGTAAAGACAACACCCATCGCCGCTCCGGGCTCGATGCGGCCCAAACGGCGGATACCCTCGATCATCACAACTGCGACCACCGCTGCGCCTGCCGCACCCAGCATCATCGGCCAGGTGGAAATCGCGCCGGTCAAAAGGAACGCCACGACTATGCCCGGCAAAGCCACATGGCTGATCGCGTCGCCAATCAGCGCCTGTTTACGCAAAAGCAAGAAGTTCCCCGGCAGCGCACAAGCCACCGCCGCAAAGATCCCGATCAAAAGCGGCGTAAGAGAGAGGGTGACAAATTCGCTGCCCATCTAACAGGCCTCCTTTGGCGTGCTGATCTTGCGGTCGATCTCGGCGATCTGATCTGGCGTCAGGACGGTTTCAATCTCGCGGAGACCATCATAGAGCGCGGCGGCGGCCTCTTGCGCCTGATCGCGGCGCAGAATGTCCCAGCGATGTTCATCGCGAAGCGCCTTGGCCGCACGCGCCCGGCCTGCTTTTGTGGCCACACCATCTGCCCGCACCAACCCGCGCTTACTCAGCAGCCGCAGCGTGAGGGGTTCATAGATCGTCTGATCTTGTGCAAGCGCCAGAAGACCCTGACGAATATGCACCCGGCGTTGGAATTTTTGATGCCGGAGGACCGCAGCCAACACACCTCGGTTCGGCGCAACCAGCAGTGACAGAGCAAAAAGCGCAAAGCTCATCAATACAATGATCGGCCCTGTCGGCAGGTTCGGGGCGGACGCCGAGATTGCCGCCCCCAGATAGGCGGCCACGGCCCCCAGAACACCGGCAAGAATCACTACCTGATCGGCGCGCTCCGTCCAGAAACGGGCGGTGACTGGCGGGATAATCAGCAGCGCCACGATGAGGATTAGCCCCACCACCTTGAGGCCCACCACGGTCACAGCCATCACCAGACCCATCATCAGCATGTCGACCTTGTCGACCGGCAGACCGCGCGCGGCGGCATATTCGGGATCAAAAGCCACCATCGTCATGGGGCGTCGCGTCAGCAGGATCAGAAACAGCACCGCCGCACCGCCTGCCGCAATCACCAGTGCATCCGAATAAAGCATGCCTGCGGTGGAGCCCAACAAGAACCCCTCAAGCCCGGCCTGGCGTCCGACCCCCAGCGTTTGAATGACCGTCAGCAACACCACGCCAAAACCGAAAAACACCGAGAGCACCGCGCCAATCGCCGCATCTTCGGCCAGCCGCGTGTTGCGTGTCAGCCAGTTCATGCACCAAAGCCCGATGCCAGCCGACACCGCAGAACCGATAAGCAACCCTGCAAGATTGCGGCCATCCCCACCCAGCGCCACGAGGACCAGGAACGCAACGCAGACGCCGGGCAGGGTGGCATGGCTCACGGCATCCGACACCAGCGCGCGCTTGCGCAGGAACAGGAAGGTGCCCGTGATCCCCGAAGCTGCGCCCAACAGCGCTGCTCCGATCGCCACCAATGTGGCGTTATACCCTAATTGCAGGAACAGTGCGTCGATCAGCATGCTCCGCCTTTCTCTTTCTGGATTGGCATCGCACCACTCACGCTGGACGCGCGATCTGTTCGATCTGTGCCGTTGCAAGCCGGCCACCATAGGCCGCTTGCAAACTCTCCGGCGTAAAGGCCTCCGCCACAGCGCCCTCGGCAACTTTGCGGGTATTGATCAGGAAGACATTGTCGAAATAATCCTGCACCGTCGCCAAGTCGTGATGCACCACAACAACCGTTTTGCCTTCGGCCCTCAGGGCCTTAAGCACGCCAATAATGGCCTTTTCCGTTGCCGCATCCACGCCTGCAAACGGTTCATCCAGCAAGTAGAGATCCGCTCCCTGCGCCAGTGCGCGCGCAAGAAACACCCGCTGTTGCTGACCGCCGGAAAGCTGACCAATCTGTCGCTCGGCAAACTCGCTCATCCCGACACGTTCCAGACAGTCTCGCGCGATCTTGTGATGGGTGCCGCGAATGCGCCCCAACAGCCCTAACTCGCGGTATAGCCCCATCATCACTACGTCGATCACCCGCGTCGGGAAGTCCCAATCGACCGAGGCGCGTTGCGGCACATAAGCGATGCGCGCGCGCTGATGATCCAGCGGGCGGCCAAACACCTGCACCCGGCCCGACACCGGCTGCACAATGCCCAGCGCCGCTTTCAGGAGTGTGGATTTACCGGCACCGTTTGGCCCGATGATTGCAGTCATCTGCCCCGGCACCACGGTCATATCAACGGAAAAGACCGCCGGTTTTTCGCCGTAGCTGACGGTAAGGCCGCGGATCGCGAGCGGGCTTTGGTCCAGCCCTTCCTCTCGCGCGGACTGACCGTTCTGGCTGGCAATTGAAAGTTGCATGTTAGTGACCTGCCCCGAGTTTGCCGTCCATACCGCCGGTGGGCACATCCGCGCCCAGCGCACCGGCAATGGTGGTAAAGTTGTGATCGAGCATAGCGACATAGGTGGCCTCATAGGTCCCATCCTGACCCATAGCGTCCGAAAACAGCTCGCCGCCGATCACGACGTCATGCCCTTTGGCCGCCGCCCCTTCGATCAATGCGCGCATGGAGCGATCCGCGACTGAGGTTTCGACAAACACGGCCTTAATTTGGCGCTCTACCAATATGTCGACCAACGCGCCAATCCGGTTCAAACCGGCCTCAGACTGCGTCGAGATGCCCTGAATGCCCAACACCTCAAAGCCGTAGTCGCGGCCAAAATAGCCAAAGGCATCATGCGCGGTGACCAACACACGGTTGCTGTCTGGCACCCCGGCCACAACTTTGCGACCGTATTCGGACAGGCGATCCAATTCCCCCAGATGCCGCGCCAAATTGGCTGCAAACAGATCCGCAGATGCCGGGCGTGCCTCGGTGAGGGCGCGTGCCACTTCGCGCACCACATGCTTCCACAGTTCCGGGCTCATCCAGACGTGCGGGTCGTATTTATCGGCGTAATCATCATGGCCACGCAGCAGGTCCTTTGGCATCGCCTCGGCCACTGCCACGACCTCGCGTTTACGTGCGAGCGAGTGGAAGAAATCCTCCATCTGCGCCTCAAGGTACAAACCGTGCCATAACACCAGATTTGCACGGGTCATCGCAGCAATATCACTGCGGGTCTGGCGATAGGCGTGCGGATCAACACCCGCTCCCATCAAGGCGGTCACCTCGACCTCCGCAGCACCGATTTGACGGGCTGCATCGGCAATCATCCCGGTGGTCGCCACCACCGTCAGTGGTCCGTCAGAGGCTGCAACAGGTGTCGCAGCGAGGGCCACCATGGCCCCCATACCCAGAAGAGTGTGACGTCGGTTCAGCATAAAGGTGCTCCCTGCCCGCAAGATTCTCGTTTTGCTCACCCGCAATATGAGAACGATTCTCAACTTCGTCAATGAAAATGAGAATTATTCTCACAATATCTTTGATTTTTGTCCTCTTGGTAAAAAATGGAACGGGAAAACCTTTGGGAAACCTTGCATCAAAGCGGGGTGGCATGCGATTTTGGGTGGGAAACGTTCGAGGACTCCCACAAATGGACAGCCAAACCGCAGAAGACGGCACGCAGCCGCCGAACACCTCCGCTGCCAACCCGACCAGCAAGGCCACACCGCCTGCCGCGCAATCTGCCGCCCCTCAGGGTGCGACCCACAGCGATCTGCCCCGCAACCCCGGCATCGCACTCGATCTGGATTGGGCTCTGGGCGTTGAGGCAAATACCTCCGCAATCGAGCGCCGCTGTGCCAGCCTGCCCGGTCGTCGCTCGGTCAAGAAGGACTATCAGGCCGCGTGGCTGCTAAAGGCGATCAGCCTGATCGACCTCACGACGCTTTCTGGCGACGACACCGAGGCCCGCGTCCGCCGCCTCTGCGCCAAGGCGCGCCAACCCGTGCGCTCAGACATCCTGTCAGCACTGGGGATGGACAGCCTCACCACGGGTGCGGTCTGCGTCTACCACGACATGATCCCTGCTGCCGTGCGGGCGCTTCATGGCACCCAGATCCCTGTTGCAGCCGTCTCTACCGGGTTTCCGGCAGGTCTTTCGCCTTTTCACCTGCGGGTCGAAGAAATCCGCGAGAGCGTGCGGGCTGGTGCCAAGGAGATCGACATCGTGATTTCGCGCCGCCACGTTCTTTCGGGCAACTGGCAGGCACTCTATGATGAGATGAAAGCCTTCCGCGAGGCGTGTGGGGATGCCCATGTAAAGGCCATCCTCGCCACCGGCGAACTTGGCACTTTGCGCAACGTCGCCCGGGCCTCGATGATCTGCATGATGGCAGGTGCAGACTTCATCAAAACCTCCACCGGCAAGGAAGGGGTAAATGCCACCCTGCCGGTCTCTCTGGTGATGATCCGTGCCATTCGCGACTACTATGAACGCACTGGTTTCCATATCGGCTACAAGCCCGCAGGCGGCATCTCCAAGGCCAAGGATGCCCTAGTGTACCTCAGCCTGATGAAAGAGGAACTGGGCAACCGCTGGCTGCAACCGGACCTCTTCCGCTTTGGCGCATCCAGCCTGCTTGGCGATATCGAACGTCAGCTCGAACACCATGTGACCGGCGCTTACTCCGCTGGCTACCGCCACCCGATGGCGTGAGGACCAATAGATGACAATCAAAGAGATTTTTGACACCATGGACTATGGCCCCGCCCCCGAAAGCGCCGCAGAGGCCCTCGCTTGGCTGGTCGATCAGGGAAGCCAGTTCGGTCACTTTATCAATGGTAGCTTCACCGCTCCGGGCCAAACCTTCGAGAGCAAAAACCCGGCAACCGGCGAGGTGCTGGCAGAGCTGACGCAAGCGACACAGAAAGACGTAGACGCCGCCGTCAAAGCTGCCCGCGCCGCGCAAGGTGCTTGGGCCGCGATGGGTGGCTCTGGTCGTGCGACATATCTCTATGCCATTGCGCGTCTTTTGCAAAAGCACAGCCGCCTCTTTGCGGTGCTCGAAACACTCGACAACGGCAAGCCGATCCGCGAGAGCCGCGACATCGATATTCCGCTGGTGCAGCGTCATTTCTACCATCATGCAGGCCACGCGCAGCTGATGAATGAGGAAATGTCGGGTCGGGAGGCGCTTGGCGTCTGCGGTCAGATCATCCCGTGGAACTTCCCGCTCCTGATGCTGGCATGGAAAGTCGCGCCCGCGCTAGCGATGGGCAACACCGTGGTCCTGAAACCGGCTGAATATACGTCGCTCACCGCGCTGCTGTTTGCTGACATCTGCCGTCAGGCGGGCCTGCCCACGGGCGTTGTGAACATCATTACCGGCGATGGTGCCGTGGGCGAGATGATCGTCAATGCAGACGTGGACAAAATCGCCTTTACCGGATCGACTTCCGTGGGGCGCAAGATCCGCGAAGCGACTGCAGGCACCGGCAAGGCGTTAACCCTGGAGCTGGGCGGCAAGAGCCCCTACATCGTGTTTGACGACGCCGATCTGGACAGCGCCATCGAGGGGCTGGTGGATGCGATCTGGTTCAATCAAGGTCAGGTCTGCTGCGCAGGGTCGCGCCTTTTGGTGCAGGAAGGTGTCGCAGAACGCTTCCACCAGAAACTGCGCGCGCGGATGAAAACCCTGCGTCTGGGTGATCCGCTCGACAAATGCATCGATGTGGGCGCAGTGGTGGATCCGGTTCAACATGCGGAAATCACCCGCATGGTCGCCTCTGCGAAAAACTGCACCGTGCATCAAACCGCAGTTAATATGCCTGCCAAGGGCTGTTTCTTCCCGCCTACCCTCATTGAAGGCCTCTCGCTCGCTGATCCGTTGATGCAGGAAGAGATCTTTGGCCCGGTGCTGGTCTCCACCACCTTCCGCACCCCTGCTGAGGCTGTCGAGCTGGCGAACAACACCCGCTACGGGTTGGCCGCGACGCTCTGGACCGAGAACGTGAACCTCGCCCTTGATATCGCACCTAAACTGGTTGCGGGCGTGGTCTGGGTCAATGGCACCAATATGTTCGACGCCGCGGCCCCC
Organism: Tritonibacter mobilis F1926; assembly: GCF_000376545.2. Taxonomy (NCBI): domain Bacteria; kingdom Pseudomonadati; phylum Pseudomonadota; class Alphaproteobacteria; order Rhodobacterales; family Paracoccaceae; genus Tritonibacter; species Tritonibacter mobilis. The sequence goes on along the minus strand of NZ_CP015230.1, from coordinate 117,788 downwards.
TTTGGCGGCGTGCGCGAAAGCGGCTTTGGTCGCGAAGGTGGCGTCGAGGGCCTGATGGCCTACACCAAACCCACAGGCGCGTTGGACACGCTGAACCCTGTTGTGGCCTTTGAAGGCAACGACAAAGGTGCGGCACCCGCGGGCATTGACCGCACCGCCAAGATGTTCATCGGTGGCAAACAAACCCGCCCCGACAGTGGCTATTCCAAATCCGTCTATGGCCCCAAAGGCGACCTGCTGGGCCACGTCGGCGCTGGCAGCCGCAAGGACGTCCGTAACGCGGTTGAGGCCGCAAATGCCGCCAAAGGCTGGGCCAAGACCACCGGGCACTTGCGGGCGCAGATCCTCTACTATCTGGCCGAGAACCTCGCCGCTCGTGCGGGTGAATTCGCCGCCCGCATTGATGCGATGACAGGCAAAGGCGACGGCACAGCTGAGGTTGAAACCTCGCTGCAACGGCTGTTTTCTGCTGCTGCATGGGCCGATAAATACGACGGGCTGGCGCATGGCGTGCCGATCCGGGGCGTCGCGCTTGGCATGAAAGAACCAGTTGGCACCATTGGCGTTCTCTGCGCCGATGAAGCCCCGCTTCTGGGTCTGGTCTCTGCCATGGCCCCTGCAATTGCGATGGGCAACCGTGTGGTGCTGGCGGCGTCTCAGGCCTTCCCTTTGGCGGCCACCGACCTCTATCAGGTGCTCGAGACATCTGATGTCCCTGCGGGTGTGGTGAATATCCTCACCGGCGCGCACAAGGATCTCGGCGACACTATGGCCAAGCATCTCGATATCGACGCGGTCTGGAGCTTCTCTTCCACCGGTCTGTCGAAGATGATCGAAGCCGAATCTGCTGGCAATCTCAAGCGCACATGGGTCAACAATGGCCGCACCTTTGACTGGTCGCGCGACCAATCCAAACGCTTCTTGCAGGCCGCGACCGAAGTGAAAACCGTGTGGATTCCCTACGGCGAGTAACACCTCGTCCCCAACACAGAAAAAACGGCGCGGCTCCCATTTGGAACCGCGCCGTTTTTGTTTCAGGGATGATTGCCCAGTGTCTAGTTCGTGGACTTCAGCCCTTCGGGTTCTCCAACCACCACGAACCGCAGCCCCTCGGGGTCCAGAATCTCTTTGGCGATCCGGTTCACGTCGTCCAGGGTCACCGCCTCAACCTTTTCGTTTCGGGTGACCACATAGTCGGTGGGCAGGTCATCCATCTGCATCGACACAAGGATCGCAGCGATCTGACTGTTGCCGTTGAAGCGCAAAGGATAGGCCCCGGTCAGATAGGTCTTGGCATCCTTCAACTCCGCTTCGGTCACGCCGCTGTCCACCAAGGCCTGCCACTGGTCGCGTACAACACCGACCGCTTCTGCCATCTTCTCATTGGCAGAGGCAAAAGACCCCATGTAGGTCGAGGCCAGATCACGCGGCACCAGGTAGCTATAGGCCCCATAGGTGAGGCCACGTTTGGTGCGCACTTCCTGCATCAAGCGGGTCTCAAATGATCCACCACCGAGGATCTGGTTCAGCACATAAGCGGCAAAGAAATCCGGATCATTACGGTCGATCCCTTTCTGCCCGAAGAGCGCCACAGACTGCGGCGTGGCAAAGGGCACCACCGTGGTACCACCGGTCAGCAGCACCTCTGCCGGGCCGGGCATCGGCGCCCCCTCGGCGGGCAAATCGCCCAGCAATTCGTCCAGCAGCGTGCCCAGCTCTTCGGGTGTGATATCACCAACCGCGCTTACGTACAGACGGTCACGGGCAAAAACAGCCTCATGGGCGGCAAACATGTCCTGACGGGTCAGCGCCGAGACGCTCTCCACCGTGCCCTTACCATCGGTGCCATAAGGGTGGTCGCCAAACGCCAGCTTACCAAAGGTCTTGCCCGCAATCGCGTTGGGATCGGTCTGATCAGAGCGCAGCCCCACCAGAACCTGTGCCCGCACCCGGTCCAGCGCATCCTGATCGAAACGTGGCTCCTGAATGGTCTGGCGCAAAAGCTCCATCACCTCATCGCGGTTTTCGGTCAGGAAACTGGCGGAGATCGCGACCATGTCCTTGTCGGCGTCATAAGAGAAATTGGCCGCCAAAGCCTCCACTGCGCGGGCGTAATCCTGCGCGCGCAGCTCTCCTGCACCCTCTTCCAACAGGCCGCCCATCAGATGCACGGCCCCGCGTTTGCCGGGCGCGTCCAGTGATGTGCCGCCGCGAAACCGCAGCTCCAACGCAGAGAAGGGAATGCTGTGATCTTCGACCAGCCACGCCTTGATCCCACCGGGAGATGTGACTTCTTTGATGTCGATCTCAGCCCGTGCCATCTGCGCGGCAAAAAGCACTGCAAACCCAACCAACAGCGCCAGAACGGCACGTTTTAGCGGGCGCAGATCAACTGCGCGCACGCGGGCGAATGTTTTGTTCCGGCTCATTGGTCAGCCTCCTGCTGGCTTTGGATCAGGTAACCGGTGACAGATGCCTCAGGCCGCAATACCTCGCGTGCGACGGCAATAATCTCATCCTCCGTGATGGATTGCAGCACGCGCGGCCAGTCCTGCACATCCTCAACCGTCAGCCCCGAGGTGAGCGCGCGGCCATAGCGGTTGGCAATGCGGTCCACGTCATCCCGAGCATAGATTTCCGAGGCGCGCAGCTGCAGCTTGATACGCTCAAGCTTTTGGCTGTCGACACCTGTCGCGAGGAACTGCTGCACGCTGCGATCAAGCGCCGCCTCGGCCTCTTCGAGGGTCACACCATCAGCAGGGACAATCACAAAATCAAAGGTGGTGTCATCCAGCGACACACCAGAATAGAAGGCCGCCGTATAAACCGCCACTTGCTGTTCAAACTGCAGTGCATTGGCCAGATAGGATGTGGTTCCCCCGCCCAAGAGCTGCGAGAGCAGATAGAGCGCGGCGGCCTTTTCCTGACTGCCGCTGTCACGCTCCGGTGCCAGATAGGATCGCTGTACATAGGGTTGCGAGACCCGCGCATCGGCAAAGGTCAGACGCCGCGCTGCGGTTTGCGGTGGCTCCTCGCTGCGCAACCGTTCCGGCAGATCTGGATTGGCCGGGATCACACCATAGTAGGTCTCGGCGAGCTTGCGCACCTCGTCGGGCTTCACATCGCCAGACACCACAAGGATTGCGTTATTGGGCGCGTAATAGGTGCCGTAGTAGGACAGTGCGTCCTCCATCGACAGGGTTTCCATCTCGTGCCGCCAGCCGATCACCGGCTGACTGTACCGATGGTTCAGATATTGCACCGCCCGCATCTGTTCACGAAACAATGCAGTGGGATCATTGTCGGTGCGCTGGTTGCGCTCTTCGAGGATCACCTCACGCTCAGTCACGATATCGGTCTCAGTAAGGCGCAGATTGCGCATCCGATCCGCTTCCATCTGCATCATCAGCTCCAGCCGATCTGCTGCGACACGCTGAAAATAAGCCGTGTAATCATAGCTGGTGAAGGCATTATCGCGACCACCGTTGCGCGCAACTGTCGCCGACAGCTCGCCCGCGTCCAGCGTATCGGTGCCCTTGAACAGAAGGTGTTCGAGGAAATGGGCAACACCGCTTTGGCCCACGGGCTCATCGGCAGAGCCTGCACGATACCAGACCATATGCTGCACCACAGGGGCGCGATGATCTTCGACCACCACCACCATCATCCCGTTCTCAAGCGTGAAGGTGGTGACCATCTCAACGCCGGTTTGCTCGGATTTAGGTGCCGCGTCATTTGCCGGAGACGCCTCCTGCGCGGAAAGCACAGGCGCGCCAAGGCCCGCTGCCATCACAAGGGCACAAAGCGCACCCCGCCAGCTGGCCCGCAGCCCGGACGGAATCGCTGCCTCAGATGTCATATGTTCTATCCTCCAGATCGGTCCCCCGAGCGCGCACAATGGCACGGCCCGGCGCAGAGTCGTTTTGGCCTGCTGCGCATCAAATTACGGTGCCGACCGTCAGCCACAAGACGGTTTGCCGAAATTGTGAAGGATTATTCGCCTTTTGGCGGTGAAGAAGGGGTCGGAACCCCGGCGCGACGGTAGGCTGTGCTAACATCTTGCGGATCGAGCGCTTCTCGCTCGTAGGTTTCGGCGTAACGATCCACGGGGAAGAGCTTGATATTGGCGAGGATACCCGCGCGCTTGCGCCGTTTTGTATCCTCAGCAGTCAGCGTTTCCCGAATATCGCCCTGCACGCCGTGGCGGCTTGCGGCTGTCACCAGTGCGCCGTCAGAGGCCGGAACACCCACGCCGCTGGGTCGCCCGCCCAGCGCCACGATGGCCTCGGCTTGCGGATTGCGATCGGTGCGATTGCTGCCACCGGGGGTCGGTTGCGGCAGTGCGGCATAGCTTTCGGGTTGTTCCAGCGGCTTGTTGGGCAGCACGAGGAACTCGTCCGGCGTGTTGCGACGTGCATCAAGATCATGCAGCGGCTTGTTGGCACAAGCAGCCACCAGCAGAACGGAACTCAAGATGATCGGTGCAGTCACAAAGCGCATGGGGCGCGGTCCTTCTCGTGCATGTCGCGCAACAGTCAGAACCCGTTAAGCGCGCCTCAGACATGCGTTATCAATGAGTTGAAGCGAGATGCCAGGGCCCCGCGCTTCAGACGTTCTCAACACCTCTAGCGCAAATCACGCAGGAGGTCACGCGGGCTTTTTCGCCCGCCCCTCAAACAGGATCAACCCCGCCGCACCGCCAAAAACAAATATATCGGCGACGTTAAACACATAAGGGTTATTGAACCCGCAGCAGGACATATTCAGGAAGTCCAGCACATAGCCGTACAGCACCCGATCCAGTACATTGCCCAGCGCGCCGCCAATCACCAGCCCGGCACTGATGAGCATCATCCGGCTGTTTGAATGGCTGCGGCGCACCCATATGAACACCGCAGCACAGATGACCAGCGAGATGGCGATCAAGATCCAGCGGCTGGCATCGCCACCATCGTTGAACAGTCCAAAGTTGATGCCCCGATTTTCGCCGTAGCGAAAGTTCAGGAGCGGCGGAGCCACCTCAATGCGCAGCAGGTTCACCAGATCAAGGCCGAAGATGACCCCGATCTTGGTGGCCTGATCGACGATCAGCGCAAAGAGGGCCGCAAAATATAGCGCGTAGCTCCGCATATCAAACTGCTCCGGGATCAGTGACGGAAGTGGCGCATGCCGGTGAAGACCATCGCAAGGCCCGCTTCATTCGCGGCCTTGATGACCTCATCATCGCGCATAGACCCACCGGGCTGAATGACGCAAGTTGCGCCATTTGCCGCCGCTTCCATCAGACCATCCGCAAAGGGGAAGAACGCATCGGATGCCACGGCAGAACCTTTGGCAAGGCTTGCCGGCAGTTCCATCGCATCCGCCATCCGCTGCGCCTTGACGCCTGCGATCGTGGCCGAGTCCACGCGGCTCATCTGGCCGGCGCCGACGCCAACGGTCTGGCCGTCTTTCACATAGACAATCGCGTTGGATTTCACATGTTTGGCGACTTTCCACGCAAACAGCAGATCCGCCATTTGCTCATCCGTCGGCGCTTTTTCGGTCACCACCTTGAGGTCATCCATGGCGCGGTGGCCAACGTCCTTGTCCTGCACCAGCATCCCGCCAGAGACCTGACGGGTGGTCAGACCCGCATCCTGCGGGTTGGGCAAGCCATCGGTGATCAGCAGGCGCAGGTTTTTCTTCGCCGCGAAGATCGCCTTGGCCTCATCAGAGGCCCCCGGCGCAATCACCACTTCGGTAAAGATCTGGGTGATCGCCTCGGCGGTTGCCGCGTCAAGCGGCATGTTGAGCGCCACAATGCCGCCAAAGGCAGAGGTGCGGTCGCAATCAAACGCCTTGTTATAGGCGTCCAGCAGGGTTGCGCCGCGCGCCACACCGCAGGGGTTGGCGTGTTTGATGATCGCCACAGCCGGGCCGTCGGCAGGTGCGAACTCACTCACCAACTCAAAGGCTGCATCGGTGTCGTTGATGTTGTTGTAGGAGAGTTCCTTGCCCTGCAACTGCTGGGCTGTCGCCACGCCAACGCGCTCGGTGCCATCGGTGTAAAAGGCCGCGTCCTGATGCGGGTTCTCACCATAACGCAGGGTCTGTGCAATCTGACCGGCAAAAGCGCGGCGGCGCGGTGCCTCAAGACCGATCGCACCGGCCATCCAGTTTGAAACGGCGGCATCATAGGCAGCCGTGCGCGCATAGGCGTTCTGCGCCAGCCACTGACGGAAGGCAAAGGAGGTCTGGCCGTCGTTCTGGTCCAGCTCTTCCAGCAGCACGCCGTAATCCTCAACATCCACCACCACGTTCACAAACGCGTGGTTCTTGGCCGCCGCGCGGATCATCGCCGGGCCGCCGATGTCGATGTTTTCGATCATTTCGTCATAGGCCGCGCCCCGCTTCAGCGCCGTCTCGAACGGGTAAAGGTTCACCACCAACAGGTCGATCTCGCCGATGCCATGTTCGGTCATCGCCGCCACATGGGCGTCATTGTCGCGCAGCGCCAGCAGACCGCCATGCACCATCGGGTGCAGGGTTTTCACACGTCCGTCCATCATTTCCGGAAAGCCGGTCACATCAGAGACATCCCGAACAGCGAGACCCGCATCACGCAGCGCTTTTGCAGTGCCACCGGTCGAGAGCAGTTCAACCCCGCGCTCAGCGAGGGATTTGCCCAGCTCGATCAGCCCGGTTTTGTCAGAGACGGACAGAAGGGCGCGGCGGACGGGGTGGAGGTCGGTCATCGGTGTCAGAATCCTTGTTCAGGTTCACTCTTCGTAAGCCATGGGTTCGTCGCGGGCCAGATCGCGCACGGCCACGGCCGTTTCCTGCGCCTTGCTGAGGGTCCAGCGGATCTGGGTCGCGTATTGAATGGCCCGGCCCGACAGGACAATTTGCAGCGATTGACGCGGCTTCAAGCGGGTTTTTTCCAGGTAAACGCTGGTTTCCAGCTTCAGGTCGCATTGACCGTCGTGACGGAATACCCAGATTTCCCCACTCTTGAGCGCCATGGATACTGCCGCGCCCCCTAAGTCAAGGGCTGCGTCCACATCCGGGTGCAAATGGAACCGTAAATCATAGCCGATGCCCTTCAGGCCGCCTGCATCCAGCGCCTTATCAAAGCGTTTCTTGGCCGCGCCATCCAGCGCCAGCACCATATCTTCGCCAGCAACAGTGCGCCCATCCACCGACAGTTCCAGTGACCGCGCCACCGTCACACCAAAATGTTTGGCATAGCCATCATGGGCACCTTGAAAACGATAGCCGTCATCCAGATCGTCCCGCTCGATCGGCACATCGGTGGGGGGCTCGATCAGGAACTCATGGCCGGTGCCCTTCTGCGGTGCGGCCAGCCGCGCGCTGGAATGCCCCTCGACACAGAGCGCAGAATGCGATGGCGTCGCCCGCCCGGCCCGACGCCACTCCAGCCCGAAGTTCTCGCCCGCACCACAGTTCACGATCAACGGGCGCCGCCCCGAGGTCAGCTCAAACGCCAATGTGGAGGCATGCGCATTATACGATGCCTTGCCAACCGGCGGCACATTGGCATCGACAATGATCGAGGTGCGGCGCGCGGAAAGCCGCGCAAACCCCATTGCCAGCCCCTCATACGCTCTTGCTGGAACATGCGAGGCGGCCAACGCATGATCGAGCCAGCCCTCCTGTCCACGCCCACCGCCATGAAACCGCGCCAATGCGCCATCGCTGTGACGCAGGGCACGCAATGTCGGCGCGATTCGATCCAAGGCTGCGTGATGCTCGCGCGGCACAGATCGCCCCGCCTCATGCAGCGCAGCCGCCGCCCAAGTGAGCAGCGTGAACACATCCAGCAGTTCTTCGGGATTGCGGGTCGGCAGGCCCCCGTCGGCATTGATCAGAACCGCGCAATCCTGAGAGAGCGCTTTGACCGCCGGATCCGCCAGTTCCTCGCAGCCTTTTAGCGCAAGCCCTGCATAAATCAGCCCGGTCAGCGCCTCAAAGCGTGGCAAGCCGGGGGATGCCCCTTTCCAGCGCTGCGCGAGGAACCAGGTTTGCTGGGATAGCGAGCGGTAAAAGGCGTCAGAGGCGGTTTTGTCCTGACCACTCAACAGAAACAGCGCGTGGTTGATCCATCGAATCACCCGCCGCCCGGTCAGGTCCGGCGACCAGCCGGGACCCGCGCCATTGCCGAACTCATCAATCCAGCCCCAGACCCAGTGCTGCGCCTTCTTGCGCGCCCTGAGATCTCCCACGGCAGCCAGATCATCCAGCCATGTGCAGCCCTGCCGCTCTGCCTCAAAGGCAAAATCAGGCGCCTCCACATCCCATAGTCCTGTGGTATCGCTCTCAACCAGATACCCCGCAAACAACAGATTCCCCGCAACGAGCTGCCGCCCACGCGCGAAACTGCCAATGGTGCGCGGCTCCGGCTGGGAAACAAACCCCGTAGCCGCAGGCTGCTTGCGCGCCTTCCAGGCGGTATAACGGTTCAGCAGCCGCGTGCCGCGACTGGCCATTCGATCATATCTGGACATGCACTCTTGCCTCACACGCCTTTGGCGTTTTGGCCAGAGGATAACGCGCCTGCCGCCGGGTGTCATGCGCTCTCTGCCCTCTGTAGGGCATCACGGCAAACTCTCCCGCCCGTCGCCGGATCATGCAGAGATGATCCGCTCCCGTTGGGCCCGGCGCCCTTCGAGCGCAGGCGGTGGCCATTTTGAGCGTTGCGATCAGTGCTCGGCCTTGACGAGTTCCGCCATGTAGAACCCGTCCATGCCGCCGATCTCGGGCCAGTAATCCGGCCGAAGCCGCAGGCCGCCTTCCTCGGTGATCCACGCCGGATCAATGCCTTCGAGTGTCTGAACCCTGTCGCCGATCCGGGCCTCAGGGAACATCTCCAGTGCATCTTCGATCTGGCACTCGCCCTCATCCGGCAACAAAGAACAGGTGCAATAGACCAGCCGCCCGCCGGGCCGCACCAATGTCCACGCATGCGCCAGCATCTGCGCCTGCAACTCGATCAAGGCACCAAAACCTGCGCCATCCTTGGCGTGGGGCAGATCCGGGTGGCGGCGGATGGTGCCCGTCGCGGAACAGGGCGCATCCAGCAGAACCGCATCATATTGCCCCTTCTGCGCAAGCACATCACCCGCGATCACATTCGCCGAAAGCCCTGTGCGGGTCAGGTTCTCTTGCAGACGCGCCAGACGGCCCTCGGAAATATCAACCGCCGTCACATCGGCCCCCGCCGCAGCCATCTGCAACGTCTTGCCCCCCGGTGCCGCACAGAGATCGAGCACCCGTTCACCTGCCTGCGCATGGATCAAACGGGCCGGAAGGGCTGCGGCTGCGTCCTGCACCCACCAATCGCCTTGCTCATAGCCCGGCAATGCCGAGACCTGCCCCGCGTCATCCAATCGCAAACTACCTGTCGGGGTTGGCTTGCCCCCTAACGCCGTTAGATCCGCGCCCGGTTTAAAGCTCAGATCAAACGGCGCGCCCTTTAAATGCGCAGCCTCAATGGCCAGCATTGCATCACTGCCCCAAGCTTGCGCCAACGGGCTACGCAGCCATTTTGGCAATCGTGGCACGCGCAGCTTGGCCCACTCGGTCGGGCCATCTGTTGCCACTTTACGCAGAACCGCGTTGACCAGCCCCTTGAGCTGTGCGTGACGGCGATGACGCGCCACCAGATTGACGATATCGTTCACCACCCCATGCGCGGCCCCACCAGAACACAGTTCGACTGTTCCCAGACGCAATGCGTTTCTCACATGCAGCGCGGGGGGCTTGCGCAGATGTTTCGCCAGCACCCGATCCGCGCGTTCGAGGGATCGCAGCACCTCCAGCGCCAATCGCTGCGCGCGCGCGCGATCCGCAGGCTCCAGCCGCTCCAGCACCTGCGCTTGACACTCTGCGAGCAAAAGCCCCTCGCCCAGAACCTTATCAAGAAGCGTCACAGCCGCACGGCGTGCGTCAGAGGCAGATGTGGGGCGGTCGGTCATGGGTGATGGCTCCTGATCGGGGATCGGCTTGTCCATAGCGGACGCGGGCGTATATCATGGTGTCAGGATAAAGAAACCCACCCTGCGGAGAAGCCCCCATGAGTGACGCCCCCGAATCCCAACGGGCAAAGGATCTGCCCGCAGCGGCCCAACGCGCCCTTGCCGAGGCAGAAGAGCGCCGCAAGGCCCGTGAGGCGCAACACCCTCAGCCAACTGAACTGGGGGGGCGTGATGGTCCCGATCCCGCTCGCTATGGTGATTGGGAGAAAAAAGGCATTGCGATTGATTTTTGAATTTGGCGGCTCAGGGGCGCTGCCCCTCGCGCCCTTTGGGCGCTCACCCCGGGATATTTCAGGTTAGAATAGCGATGAGCGCTTCATCTTTTTTCAAATACCTCCGGCGGAGGCAGCCGCCCCTAAGGGCGGCCTATGATCCTCACAAGCCAAGCACATCGATCATATCATAGGCACCGGCCGCTTTGCCCTGCCCCCAAAGCGCGGCCTTGAGCGCCCCGCGTGCAAATATCGCACGATCAGTCGCCATATGGCGCAGCACGATCCGTTCGCCAGCCGCCGCAAACAGCACATCATGTTCGCCCACAATGTCGCCGCCACGAATGGCGGTGAAGCCGATGTCGCCTTTCTTGCGCGCCCCAGTGATGCCGTCCCGGCCCCGGTCCGCGACATCGGCTAGTTTGACACCTCGGCCCTCGGCCGCTGCTTCACCCAGCATCAAGGCCGTACCGGAGGGCGCATCGACCTTGTGATGGTGGTGCGCCTCAATGACCTCAATATCGAATTCCTCATCAAGGGCCGCCGCGACCTTTTTGGTCAATTGCACCAGAAGGTTCACCCCAAGCGACATATTGCCCGCCCGCACCAGCACGGTGTCGCGGGCGGCAGGGTCCAATGCTGCGATCTGCGCATCACTCATGCCGGTGGTGCCGATCACGTGGACGCAACCTGCCTGTGCGGCCAGCTTGGAAAAGGCAATCGTGGCCTCTGGTGCGGTGAAATCAATCACCGCCTGCGCTTCAGAGAACGCCGCCAGTGCATCGTCGGTGACCGCCACGCCAAGCGCCGCACCGCCCATGGCGATGCCAATGTCCTGACCAACCCAATCGTGACCTTCGCGTTCCACCACGCCTGCAAGCTCGGCCTTGTCGCTTTCCAGCACCGTCTTGATCAACATTTGCCCCATGCGCCCCGAAGCGCCGGTGATCACGATCCCTGGTTTATCCGTCATGGCTTTACTCTCTGATTGGACTATCCGCTGGATTTCTCCTACCCTGACGAGGACCGCTTGGCAAAGGGCGGCTTTCGGCATAGATCGAGTCTCATGGCTAAGAACAAATTTCACGACGGTCCCGGTCCTTCTCAGCGTCAACTTCGTGTGGGCGAGGTTATTCGCCGCACACTCTCCGAGGTGCTGGCCCGTGGCGACATCCACGACCCGGAGCTGAACCGTCTGTCTATCACCGTCGGTGAGGTGCGCACCTCGCCGGATCTCAAAATCGCAACCGCCTATGTGCTGCCCTTGGGTGGCAAAGGGCAGGAGGACGTGCTGCAACTGCTTGCCCGCAACAAGAGCGAGCTGCGTCGGGCGATCGGCAAGAAGACTGGGCTGAAGTTCACCCCGGATCTGCGGTTTCAGATCGACGAGACATTTGACCGGATGGATGACACCCGCCGCCTGTTCAATCAGGACGCGGTGCGTCGCGATCTGGAGGACTGAGGCGATGCGGGCCTCGTTACTGTTGAGCCTGCCTCTGGGGATCACCCTTTGGGCAGGTGAGGCGGAGGCAGTAGAATGCCGCGACGAGAGCTATCAAGGCAATCGCTATTCCCTGTGCGAAGTGGATGCCAGCCGCGAAGAATTACGCCTGTTCCTGCGCGATGACACAGGCGCAGTGATGGGGCATTTCTCCACCATCGAAGAGCGTCTGTCAGCCGAAGGAAAAACACTCTCCTTTGCCACCAACGCGGGGATGTATCACACGGATCGCTCCCCGGTCGGGCTTTATCTTGAGGATGGCAACGAGGAAATGCGGCTGGTCACCAATCCCGGTCCCGGCAATTTCGGTCTCGTGCCCAATGGCGTCTTTTGCCTGCGCGACGGGCGCGCCGATGTGATCGAGACACTCGCCTTTGAGGCCAGCACTACCACCTGCAAGAGCGCCACTCAATCGGGGCCAATGCTGGTCATCGACGGCGCGTTGCACCCGAAATTCCTGCAGGACAGCGATTCTCGCTATATCCGCAACGGGGTCGGCACCAGTGCCGATGGCCGCCGCGTGGTTTTTGCGATCTCGCGCAACACGGTGAATTTCTACGACTTTGCCAGCCTGTTTCGCGATCACCTCGGCCTGCCGCAGGCGCTCTATTTTGATGGCAATATCTCACGTCTGCACGCGCCCGACCTGGATCGCTCCGATGCCGGGTTCATGATGGGGCCTGTGGTTGGCGTGGTTGAGGATATCGCAGGGGACGACGCAGACGCGCTGCAGAATTGACAGCCTGCGCGCGCTGCGCTACCTCGCGCGCCTTACCGACAGATCAGAGGACATTCATGGGACGCAAACGCAAGGGACGCGACATTTCCGGCTGGCTGGTGGTGGACAAACCCGCAGGCCTCACATCTACAGCCGTAGTCAACAAGGTCCGCTGGGCGTTTGACGCCAAAAAGGCCGGTCACGCTGGCACGCTCGACCCCGAAGCCACCGGCGTTCTGGCCGTCGCTCTGGGCGAGGCAACCAAGACCGTTCCCTTTATCACCGACGCCATGAAAGCCTATACGTTCACGGTGACGTTGGGGGCCGCAACCAACACCGACGACGCCGAGGGTGAGGTGATTGCGACCTCTGCCGAGCGTCCCTCGGATGAAGAAATCAAAGAGGCCCTGCTTGGGTTCATTGGCGAAATCCAACAGGTGCCGCCAAAGTTTTCAGCCGTGAAGGTCGACGGCCAGCGCGCCTATAAGCTCGCCCGCGATGGCGAAGAGGTCGAGCTGTCCTCCCGCCCGCTCTGGGTTGAGGAACTGGTGATGCTGGACCGTCCCGACGCGGACCACGTGGTGCTGGAGATGACCTGCGGCAAAGGTGGTTACGTGCGGTCCATTGCCAGAGATCTGGGCGAGAAACTTGGCTGCCTTGGTCACGTGCAGGAGCTACGGCGGATCTGGTCCGGCCCGTTTGATGCCGAGGACGGCGTCACACTGGAACAGATTGACGATCTGGCAAAGTCGCCCGAGATCGACCAGTTCCTGCGGCCGCTCGAAGAAGGGCTTGCGGATCTGACTGAGCTGAAATGCACGCCTGAAGGGGCAACCCGGCTCAGGAACGGTAACCCCGGCATGGTGATCGCATCGGACGTCGAATATGGCGATGAGGCCTGGGCGTCGCTAGAGGGTAAAGCGGTTGCCGTGGGGATCTACAAGGCAGGTGAATTGCATCCATCGCGGGTGTTCAATCAGGAGTGATACGCCATCACGCAGGCTCATCACGTCCGCGGCACATCCGTTAACATCATGTAAATGATAGGGAAAACACGCTGACCCATTGTTTCGCATACGAAACAATGGGTCATATGCGTTGACCTACTCATGCAGCAATTCGACCGCGAGACCAGGCCATTTCCGTAAGGAATTGCGCAGCGCGCAGCGATACGCCAAAACCTTCACCATGATCACCCGCCATCACATCAAGGGCGACGCGCCCTCCACCGCCCTTTATTCGGACTGCGAAACCTATCGCTACAGCCTGACACGCGTCTGGGAGCCTCATGGGCAAAAGGTGATGTTTGTGATGCTCAACCCATCCAAAGCCACCGAAGTTCAAAACGACCCCACCATCGAGCGCTGCGAGAGGCGCGCACGGGCGTTGGGGTTTGGCGGGTTTCAGGCCACCAATATCTTTGCTTATCGCGCCACCGATCCGCGCGACATGCGTGCGGCCTGCGATCCCGAAGGGCCGGAGAATATGTCGGTTCTGCTTGCCGGGGTGGATTGGGCGGACATGGTAATCTGTGCGTGGGGCACCCATGGCGCGCATCGCAATCAAGGCCCCAACGTTGCCGCAAGGCTGCGCGCAACAGGCCGTCCCCTCCATCACTTGGGCCTGAGCAAAGCAGGCCACCCCAAACACCCTCTCTATATCTCTTATGCGCAGAAGCCCTTGCTTTGGCAGCAAGATGTTGACCTATAAGGGTTTCATTAACCGATGTTCCCGTTTTGTTTGGATTTTGACCGCATGGTTGTGGCACTCTTGACCCCGGTTGAGTGTGTTTAAAACGAAGTGGACCAGTTCGGTGTTGTGGTTGGCCAGTATTCTTGGGATCGTCGCAGTGGGCAGCGCGATCATGATCGATTTTGAATCCGACGACGAGGAAACAGAAGACAACGACGTGACCGCAGAGGCAGACACCTCCGGGAGTACGATCGTCTCGCCAGAGGTATTTTTATCCGGCGGTCAGGCAGACGAAGACCCGGTAGAAGACGTGTCCACCACGGTCTCTGGCGACGCTGAAACCGATACGCCCCAGGATGGCGGGATCGAGGATGGCGGCGTTCTGATCGGCTCTGATGAACTTGATCACATGTCGGGCAGCGATGCAGATGACGCGCTGCTTGGTTTGGGGGGCGATGACCAGATCAATGGCTTAGGCGGCGATGATAGCCTCGAAGGGGGGGCAGGCGATGACGACCTCTACGGCGGCGAAGGTCAAGACACGTTAGAGGGCGGCGACGACAACGACACATTGAACGGAGGGACGGGCCAGGATTCGCTTGCGGGAGGCGCAGGCGATGACTCTCTTCTGGGGGGACTGGGCACGGACCGTATTCAAGGGGATGAGGGCGACGACACCCTACATGGCGGCTCGGGCAATGACCATGTCCAAGGGGGCGCGGGCAATGATGCAATCCATGGCAATGATGACGATGATATGGTGTTTGGTGGCACCGGGGAAGACGCGCTCTTTGGGGGGCGCGGCAATGATGTGGTGAGTGGAGCAGACGACGGCGCGGAGAAGGATTTTGTGAACGGCGGCGACGGTGACGACACGCTGATCGCAGGTGCCTCAGACGTCGTGACCGTGGGAGATGGTGCAGATCAAATTCTTCTGGGAGATTGGATCGCAGCGGGCACAGTCGAGTTAATCGATTTCGACACTGCTGAGGACCAGTTGCTGCTGGTTTACGATGGCGATCAGGGCGTGCCGGATCTGGAATTGGAACCGGACCCCGCTGCCCCTGGCGAGACGATTTTGCGTCTGGATGGAGAGATAGCCATGCGCCTCACAGGAGCCGAAGGACTAACGACAGATGATATTTTCTTGGTGGAAGCCGATGATGGCGACGTCGCACATTTACCACTCCCTCAGTAGTCAATCACTCCCATTCGCCTCTGTGGCGAATAGCACCATACCGTCCCAATTGATGGATCATCCGCGTATTCCGCTGTCGTAATTTGAGGTGTTTCGCTTTGGGCTTTGCCCAAAGCGACCCGCGCCGCGCTGGCCTTTCAGGCCAGCGCGGCGCGGGGCCCAACCATGTGATGGGTCCGTAAGGACACGAACATGGGCGGGAGTTCTCCCGGAGTTGAAGTTAAGCGCGTGGGACAGCACTCAGAAACACTAGACTATTTGCCCACGCATCTCAGTACTCACTCCAAATATCTTCGCAAAACATCATCGAACAACTCCGGCTCTTCCAATGGCGGCGTGTGACTGCTGCGTTCAAACAAAGCAAACTCCGGTGCATTGTTCGCGGGCATAAGAGGCAACCACGTCTCTACCGGCGCCACGAGGTAATCATGACGCCCCAGACAGATCAGGGGCGGTTGCTCTAACGCCAGCAGCGCGCCTGCCGCATCAAAGTTGCAAAACGCCTCTCCCCAAAGGGCTTCAAAAACCGGCATGTTGGCCTGCACCCCCTGCCAGAGATCCGTGGCATCAAAACAGGGATTAAACCAACTGCGGGCAGCAAGGCCGAGGCACATCCAAATGAACCTCTGTCCGGGCTCACTTTCGATGCGGTGTTGCATAACCTCCAGATCCTGCATCAGCCGTTGTTTTCGCTCTGGCGCGGCCAGCATCTCCCAGATGCGCTCTCCATACGCCATATGTTCTGGCGCGTGGCTGGGGCCGGTGGCCACGACCACGGTTTTGCGAACCAGATCCGGACGGCAGCGTGCAAACTCCAGCGCCATATACCCGTGACCGGAATGCCCCAACACATCCACGCGCGTCAGATTAAGCGCGCAGCAGACGGCCGAAAGGTCGTCCATGATGGTCTCAAGCGTGCAATCGCGCGACTCGATTGCGCGGTCTGCATGTGCAAACCCACGATGATCGACAAAGATCAACTTGCGCGTGCGGCGCAAATCCTTTGAGAACACGCGCGGATAGAAGACATGACTGCCGATGATCAGCAGCGGGTCGCCTTCCCCTTCGATTTGGTAGCCGAGCGTAAAGCCATCACGGCAGAGATACCCCTGAACGGGTTGAGATTTTTCCATAGGTTTTATCCGCAAGAGACTGTCTCTTGCGCTCCGATTGTAGCAGTTTGAATTCTCGACCGGTCAGATCCGAACGGTCGATGTGGCATTCACTGCAATCTTCGCTAACGGATAAATTTCATGGCTCTCTCGTGTTCAACCTGAGAGCGCACTTAGTCAGCCCGCCGATACCCGTCAAGACGATCTCCGCTAGCACAACACGCCTGTGCTGTGGATTTCCTTTGCAAAACGGAGCCGAATTCCGTAATCACCCGCATCCCGAAGTGGAATCAACGCCGCCTCGGGACTCTCCATGGGCCTGCGCTGGACGACATCCCGGCCTGCGCCATCCACTCTAACCTTACGAAGGAGACCCCGATGTCGATTACTGCAGAAGAAAAAACACGCCTGATGAAAGAATTCGCGACCAAAGAGGGCGACACCGGTTCTCCGGAAGTCCAGGTCGCAATCCTGACCTCGCGCATCAACACGCTCACCGAGCACTTCAAAACCCACAAGAAGGACAACCACGGTCGTCGTGGCCTTCTGAAGATGGTTGCTCAGCGCCGTAAGCTGCTGGACTACCTGAAGGGCAAAGAAGAAGCGCGCTATCAGGACCTGATCAAGAAACTGGGCATCCGTCGCTAAGACGCCGCTCAGGACTTCAGTCAAGAAACGCCCGCCCTCTTGCAGGTGCGGGCGTTTTTCTATGCGCAATCCGCAGTGCGGCAGATGTGTTGCCCAGAGGTCACGGGCGATGATCACAGGCGAAAAATCACAATTGCTGCATTTGTCGCCTTATCATAGATCGAGCGAACTCTAGCCAGGTAGGGTTGATCCTTCGTCCCGTCCCCCGCAATGACACCAATTGTAGAGGGACAGACACAAGATGCAGCGCATCTCCACCAAAAAACTGACAGCCCTGTTGCTGACAACTGCGATGCCTTTTGCCACAACGGCTGGGGCTCAGGACGCCAGTGGCGTTATCGAACTCGAAGAGATCCGGGTCGAGGCTGCAGATGCTCAGACCCTTCTGGGCAATGACGAAATCACCGAAGACGAGATCGAGGCGCGCAACCCCTCCTCCACCAAAGATGTCTTTGTGGGGGAAAGTGCGATCACCACGGGCGGCGGCGCAGCAATCGCGCAAAAGGTCTATGTGAACGGGATCGAAGAAAGCCTTCTGTCCGTCACCATCGACGGCGCGCGGCAGAACAAATCCGCCTTTCACCATACCGGCAATGTGCTGCTTGATCCTGAGCTTCTGAAACGTGTCGAAGTCAGCAAAGGTCTGGCCCCCGCAGACGCAGGTGCAGGCGCTGTGGCAGGCTCAATCGCTTATGAAACCAAGGATGCACGCGACCTGCTGGAAGCGGGCGACACCTTTGGGGGCCGCCTGCGCCTGTCGACCGACAGCAACGCCAACAGCCAAGACGGCTCGCTGACCATCTACGGCACCAACGGCGGTTTTGAATATGTGCTGAGCCACACCCGCCGCAGCAGCGACGACTATGAAGATGGCGACGGCGCGGTCGTCCTCGGCACCCGCGCGGAGCTGACGGATTATGTGGGCAAAGTCGCCTATGAGAGCCTTGAAGGTCACCGGTTCGAATTCGCAGCCTCGCGCACAGAAGACAGCGGCCCGCGCAGCGCGCAGCCGGGACCGGGGGGTGTCTATTTTATCCGTCCCGATTTTGGCGGCCTCACCACCGGTCCGAGCGTTCTTATCGAGGCGCTTTCCCGGCGCACCTCCTACACGCTGGGCTATAGCAACACGCAAGCCAGCGGGATGTGGAACCCCGAGATCCAGCTGAGCTACAACAAGCAGGAAATCGACGCGATTGGCTCTTATGGGGTGAACTCCAGCTTCAGTGCGACGTTCAAGAACCGCTTTGACATTGCTGGCGGCAATCTGACGGCCGGTTTGGACTTCTTCCGCGAGACGGCTGAGGGGCGCACTGGCGGCGCATTTGGCAGTGGCGGCGAAGAGACGCTACGCAATACCGGCGTCTTTGCGCAGGCCCGTCAGGATCTGAACGACACGTTCTCGGTCAGCTACGGCGCGCGGATCGACAGTCAGCAATTTACCGGCGCTGACGGCACCAAATTCTCCGATACCGGCGTCAGCATCAATGGCACGGTGGATGTGCGCCTCTCTGACACCTGGTCACTGAATGCAGGCCTTGCGTCGACATGGGGCGGCTATGAACTGGGTGAAGCAGGTCTGGTGAATTTCTTCACGCCTTGGGATTATACAGGCTTCACGTCCTCTCGTGCGAAATCAGCGCGTCTCGGGGTCCGGTTTGACAATGGCACCTGGAAAGCAAGCGCGGCACTGTTCCAGACGGAGGTTGACGATATCGCAGCCGTTCTGCCCTCGGGTGGTGCGCGCGGTGAGTTGTCTGATCTGAAGAGCCGCGGGATTGATACCTCCCTGCAATACAGCTGGGCCAATGGGTTTGCGCGGGTGAACTGGACCTACGCGGATGTTGAGGTGGATGATGCGACCATCACGTCCACCGCCTATTATCTCGGCCGTCCGCTGGGGCATATCATCGCGCTTGAAACGGGAATGGAGCTGACACCGGAATGGCGCGTTGGTGGATCTGCACAGATCGCACTAAGCAACGACGACACCACACCGGAATTGCCGAGCTATGAGGTTGTGAATCTCTATGCAAGCTACACACCCGCTCGCTACGACAACCTCGAACTGCGACTGGACGTGCGCAACCTGTTTGATAAGACCTATTACAGCCGCAGCGCGGATGGGCTTGATAACAGCCGCGTCGTGCCGCTCAATGAGCCGGGTCGTACCATCGGATTGACCGCGCGCCTGCGGTTCTGATCTGCATCTGACCGTGGACGAACACACCGCGCCCCTTGAATTGGGGGGCGCGGTTTTTCATTTCAGGGGGCTTGCCTCTTTCTGCACTTCGTGATTGTTACATTATAACATCTCACACAGGAGTCGCAGATGTCCGATCCCCGCCTTCCCGTCACCGTCCTCTCTGGCTTTCTCGGAGCGGGCAAAACGACGCTTCTGAACCGTATTCTGAACAACCGCGAAGGCCGCCGGGTGGCGGTGATCGTGAACGATATGAGCGAGGTCAACATTGACGCCGATCTGGTGCGTGAGGGCGGCGCAGACCTGAGCCAGACCGAGGAAACGCTGGTGGAAATGTCAAACGGCTGCATCTGCTGCACCCTGCGCGATGACCTCCTGGCGGAGGTGCGCCGCCTCGCTGCCGAACAGCGGTTTGACTATCTGCTGATTGAATCCACCGGGATCTCGGAACCGCTGCCCGTCGCCGCGACCTTTGATTTCCGCGATGCCGAGGGAGAGAGCCTCTCGGACGTGGCGCGTCTGGACACGATGGTCACGGTGGTCGACGCGGTGAACCTGCTGAACGATTTTGCCAGCCACGACCTGCTGGCAGATCGGGGCGAAACGCTGGGCGAAGAAGACGAGCGCTCCCTGGTGCATCTGCTGACCGATCAGATGGAGTTTGCGGATGTGGTGGTGCTGAACAAGGTGAGCCTTGCCAGCCCCGAACAAGTAGACGCCGCGCGCAAGATCATCCGCAGCCTCAACGCCGATGCCGAGATCATCGAGACCGATTTCAGCGAAGTGCCTGCCGACAAGATCCTCGACACGAAGCTGTTTGATTTTGAAAAGGCGCATGAGCACCCGATGTGGGCCAAGGAACTATACGGCTTTGCCGATCATGTGCCGGAAACCGAAGAATACGGCATCGCGTCCTTTGTCTATCGCGCACGCGCACCTTTTGACCCGAACAAACTACATGCGGTGCTGAACGGCAATCTGCCCGGCGTGATCCGCGCCAAAGGCCATTTCTGGGTTGCCACCCGTCCCGAGTGGGTGGCGGAATTTTCGCTCGCGGGGGCGCTATCAAGCGTGGCGCCCTTGGGAACTTGGTGGGCCTCCGTACCTGCCGAACGCTGGCCGACCCACCAGCAAGCGCGCGACTATATGCAGGCGCATTGGCAGGAGCCCTTTGGCGATCGCCGTCAGGAACTGGTGTTCATCGGCGCAGGCATCGACTGGCCCGCGATCAAATCCACATTGGATGCTTGCCTGGTCCCCGAAGCAACGGCCGAGAATCTGCCGGACTACGCGGATCTGGAAGATCCCTTCCCGCTGTGGCGGCGGGCAGATCAGGCGGCGTAACCATGCGACGTCGGGATAAGAACAGCAACCGGGGGGCAGTCGCACTGCCCACCCGGCGCAGGCGCGAGGACCCAATGGCGGCTTATGATCGTCTGCCCGCACCTTTGCGCGCATGGCTGCAGGAGGCCGCGTTGCCCTGGTCGGCGCAGTCGTGCCAGCGCATCTGGCAGGCCGCGCGCCGTGACGGCCTGTCGCCAGAGGCCGCCCTGGCCCGGCTGGATGCCGCCGAACGTAAGACCCTGAACCGCAGCGCTCGCGTTTAATCCCGCGCGGCGCATCGCAAGCGAACACTTTCTTTCTGCGACGAACTCATGTATGGGCGGAACTATCTGAGACGATGTGCCCAGACCCCGGCACGCGAAAGAAAGATAGCATAAGGGTCGGCGGCAATGGGGCCGCCACGCAATTAGGAGACCCGGGATACGCCTGGGAGCGCTCCGACTTAGGATACGATAGATGTTCAACGTAACGACGAAAACAATGCAGTGGGGCGAAGAAACGCTCACACTGGAAACCGGTAAGGTTGCGCGCCAGGCAGATGGCACCGTGATCGCGACCCTCGGCGAAACCTCGGTCATGGCCAACGTGACCTACGCCCGCGAACAAAAGCCCGGTCAGGATTTCTTTCCGCTGACCGTGCACTACCAAGAAAAATACTACGCCGCCGGTAAGATTCCGGGCGGCTTTTTCAAACGTGAAGCGCGTCCCACTGAAAAAGAGACGCTGACTGCACGTCTGATCGACCGTCCGATCCGCCCGCTGTTCGTTCCCGGCTTCAAAAACGAAGTTCTGGTGATGTGCACCGTGCTGTCCCACGATCTGGTCAATGACCCCGACATCGTCGCGATGATCGCTGCCTCCGCGGCGCTGACCATCTCTGGCGTGCCGTTCATGGGTCCGATCGCGGGTGCGCGCGTCGGTTACGAGGATGGCGAGTACATCCTGAACCCGACCGTCGACGACATGCAGGACCTGCGCCTCAACCCCGAGCAGCGTCTGGACCTTGTTGTTGCAGGCACCAAAGACGCCGTGATGATGGTCGAATCCGAAGCTTACGAGCTGACCGAAGAAGAAATGCTCGGCGCTGTGACCTTTGCACATGAGCAGATCCAGCCGGTCATTGACCTGATCGTCTCGCTCGCGGAAGAAACCGCAAAAGAGCCGTTCGATTTCACCCCGCCGGATTACTCCGAGCTCTATGCTGCCGTTAAAGCAGCCGGTGAAGAGAAGATGCGCGCAGCCTATGCGATCTCTGACAAGCAGGAACGCGTTGCTGCCGTTGGCGCCGCCAAAGAAGAGATCATCGCATCTCTGACAGAAGAGCAGCGGGAAGACAGCAACCTCAGCTCCGCGCTGAAAAAGCTCGAATCCGTTGTTCTGCGGGGCGACGTTGTGAAGAACGGTCGCCGCATCGACGGTCGTGCCCTGGATCAGGTCCGCGCGATTGAGTGCCAGACCGGCCTTCTGCCGCGTACACACGGTTCTGCTCTGTTCACCCGTGGTGAAACGCAGGGTCTCGTGGTGACCACGCTGGGCACTGGCGACGATGAGCAGTTCATTGACGCGCTGCACGGCAACTTCAAATCGAACTTCCTGCTGCACTACAACTTCCCGCCCTACTCGGTTGGTGAAGTAGGCCGCGTGGGCTCGCCCGGTCGTCGTGAAATCGGCCACGGCAAGCTGGCATGGCGCGCGCTGCAGGCGGTTCTGCCGGCTCCGACCGACTTCCCCTACACCATCCGCGTGGTCTCCGAGATCACCGAATCGAACGGCTCCTCCTCCATGGCATCTGTCTGTGGTGGTTCGCTGTCGATGATGGACGCAGGTGTGCCGCTGAAAGCACCGGTTGCCGGTGTGGCCATGGGCCTCGTGCTGGAAGACGACGGTTCTTACGGCATCCTGACCGACATCCTCGGCGACGAGGATCACCTCGGCGACATGGACTTCAAGGTTGCGGGTACCGAAGCAGGCATCACCTCCTTGCAGATGGACATCAAGGTTGCAGGCATCACGCCTGAAATCATGAAAAGCGCGCTGGCTCAGGCCAAAGCGGGTCGTCTGCACATCCTTGGTGAGATGGCAAAATCGCTGACCGAAGCTTCCGAGTTCTCGCAGCACGCGCCGCGCATCGAGACCATGCAGGTTCCGACCGACAAGATCCGTGAAGTCATCGGTTCCGGCGGCAAGGTCATCCGCGAGATCGTTGAAGTCTCCGGTGCCAAGGTCGACATCAACGACGATGGCGTGATCAAGATTGCTTCCGCAAACGGCGAAGCCATTCAGAAGGCCTATGACATGATCTACGCGATCGTGGCAGAGCCGGAAGAGGGCGCAGTCTACACTGGTAAGGTTGTGAAGATCGTCGACTTCGGCGCCTTCGTGAACTTCTTTGGTAAGCGCGATGGTCTGGTGCACGTGTCCCAGATCGAAAACCGCCGCCTGAACCACCCCAGCGATGTGCTGAAGGAAGGTCAGGAAGTGAAAGTGAAGCTCCTGGGCTTTGACGATCGCGGCAAGGTGCGCCTGTCCATGAAAGTTGTGGATCAGGAAACCGGCGAAGAGATCGTCGCCGAGAAGAAAGAAGATGCAGAGTAAGATCTGTCCCACGACAGTTTGATCTGACATAAGGTGCCCGGGAGCGACGTCTCCCGGGCATTTTTTATGGCCTTCCCCCGATGCACTGAAAGGGACGATATGACCCGCGTTACGCTCGTCACTGTTGCCTATAATTCTACTGCGGTTCTGCCAACGCTGCTGGCCTCGGTCCCAGAGAATGTGACCTGCATTGTGGTGGATAATGGTTCCAATGACCCGAGCGCGACGCGCGCATTGACCGAACACTATGGTGCAGAACTGATCATATCGGAACGCAATATCGGGTTTGGACCGGGCTGTAATCTCGGGGCTGCGCAGGCAACGAGCGAGTTTCTCTTTTTCGTCAATCCAGACGCACAGCTCACGCCCGGCGCAGTGGATGCGTTGCTGGCAGCGGCGGATGCACATCCTGAGGCCTGCGCCTTTAACCCGCGTCTGCGAGAGGGCAACGGCAAGATCGCCTTCAAACGGCGCAGTAAATTGCTTGCCAAATCCCAATGGCTGTCACGGTCTGCGGCGCAGACTGACTGCGAGATCCCAGTGTTGCAGGGGTCGGCAATTTTTGTGCGGCGGGAAGCCTTTGAACAGGTGCAGGGGTTCGACCCCAACATTTTTCTCTATCACGAAGATGATGATCTCAGCCTGCGCCTACAAAAAAGCTGTGGCGCATTGCGGTTGGTGACGACGGCAGAAGTTGTCCATCTGTTTGGTGAATCGACTGTAAGGTCGCCTCAGACAGCGGCGCTGAAGGCATGGTACATGGGGCAATCCCGTGTGTATGCCTGCCGCAAACATGGTATGCCCAACGCCTTTGGCACTGCATTGCGCGAAGCCCTTGCACAGTTGCTATCCCCGGTGACACTGCTGTCCCGTCGCAAACGGGCAAAAAACTGGGCTTATCTACGTGGCATCTGGAACGCACGAAATGCACAGGACGCAAAACGTCCGTTTCAACCAACCCCGTAAGGGCGCGCGCTTGTGCCGACCCAGAACCAAAAAGCCATCGCAGCGGTTGCGATGGCTTTTGTCTTTTCTTTAATTCCCGAACGACCGGCTTACTGCGGCGCTTTTGTTTTGCGCAGGTAAGGGAAGATGGTCTCAAACTCGCCAAACTTCGCTTTTGCATCTTCGTTGGAGACCGAAGGCGGGATGATCACATCTTCGCCGGGCACCCAGTTTGCGGGGGTTGCAACGCCCTTGCCGGACATCTGCAGACCGTCCAGCGCCCGCAGAATCTCGGCAAAGTTCCGCCCCACGGTCATCGGGTAGGTCATTGAGAGCTTCAGTTGCTTGTCCGGGCCGATGATGAAGACAGAACGCACGGTAGCGCTGTCGGCAGGCGTGCGGCCATCGGGCAGGTAGGCTTCGGCGGGCAGCATGTCGAATGCTTTTGATACTGCAAGCCCCTCATCCGCGATGATCGGGAAGCCAGCGGTGGCCTTGCCATAGCTCTCGATATCACCCTTCCACTTGCGGTGATCCTCGGCGCTGTCAACGGACACGCCAATGACTTTGGTATTCCGTGCGGCCCACTCCTCAGAGAGCTGCGCCACAGCGGAAAATTCGGTGGTGCAGACCGGAGTGAAATCCTTGGGGTGCGAGAACAGGATCGCCCAGCTGTCACCAATCCAGTCGTGAAAGGTGATGGTTCCCTGATCGGTCTCAGCCGTGAAATTCGGCACTACGTCGTTAATACGCAAACCCATTTGAGTGCTCCTCTTGTCTGAAGTCGCGTGAATCGCTGAGGCAACCCTACTCGCTTTCGCCGGGGGTTAAAGGGCATAGCCCGCCTACCTTTGAATTTGTCGCAGCTTGCCGGCGTGTCGGCAGGAGTATGCGTGATTTCAGAATTTGATCAAAAATCTGACTTGCCGCGCAGCACCGGCGCTGACACAGTGGCGCCAGATGGCCGCCAGTCGGCCAAATTCCAAGCCTCGATCAGGGAGCCTACCATGCTTGAGAAACGCGAATTCTACATCAATGGCCAGTGGGTTCAGCCCTCGGCAGCCAATGACTGTGCCGTTATCGACCCATCCACCGAAGACCCCTGCACGGTGATTTCGCTGGGCAGTCAGGCTGACACGGATGCCGCTGTTGCCGCCGCCAAGGCCGCCCTGCCCGGCTGGATGGCCACCCCACCGTCAGAGCGCATCGCGCTGGTGGAAAAACTGATCGGCATCTACAACAGCCGCGCCGAGGATCTGGCGCAGGCCATGTCCACCGAGATGGGTGCCCCCATCGATCTGTCGCGCTCCAGTCAGGTGGGTGCAGGCACATGGCACCTGAACGGCTTTATCGAGGCCGCGAAGAATTTCCAGTTCGAACGCCCGCTTGGCGATCACGCCCCCAATGACCGCATCATCTATGAGGCTGTCGGCGTCGCGGCGCTGATTACCCCGTGGAACTGGCCGATGAACCAGATCACGCTGAAATTTGGCGCTGCCGCGATTGCGGGTTGTACCATGGTTCTGAAACCGTCTGAGCAAAGCCCGCTCAACGCGATGATCTTTGCCGAGATGGTCCATGAGGCAGGTTTCCCTGCTGGTGTGTTCAACCTTGTGAATGGTGATGGTGCGGGCGTTGGCACCCAGCTGTCCTCGCACCCGGATGTGGATATGGTGTCCTTCACCGGCTCCACCCGCGCGGGCACCGCGATCTCCAAGGCGGCAGCGGACACACTAAAGAAGGTGCATCTGGAACTGGGCGGCAAAGGTGCGAACCTTGTCTTTGACGACGCCGACGAAAAGGCCGTGAAACGTGGCGTGCTGCACATGATGCAGAACACCGGCCAGAGCTGTAACGCGCCCTCCCGCATGCTGGTTCAAAAAGGCATCTACGACCGCGTGGTCGAAGAAGCCGCCACAGTCGCCAACAAAGTCGACGTCGGCCCCGCCTCGCAGGAAGGCCGCCATATTGGCCCCGTCGTCAATGAGCTGCAGTGGACCAAGATCCAGGATCTGATCCAGAAGGGTATCGACGAGGGTGCGCGTCTGGTCGCTGGTGGCACCGGTCGCCCCGACGGGTTGAACAAGGGCTACTATGTGAAGCCCACGATCTTTGCCGATGTGACCAATCAGATGACCATTGCGCGTGAAGAGATCTTTGGCCCGGTTATGACCATCATCCCGTTCGAAACCGAAGAAGAAGCGGTAGAGATCGCCAACGACACGCCTTACGGCCTGACCAACTACGTGCAGACGCAGGACGGTGCGCGCGCCAACCGACTGGCGCGGGTTCTGCGCTCCGGCATGGTGGAGATGAACGGCAAATCCCGCAGCGCCGGTGCTCCCTTTGGCGGCATGAAACAGTCCGGCAATGGCCGCGAAGGTGGCGTCTGGGGGCTTGAGGACTTTATGGAAGTCAAAGCCGTAGGCGGCTGGACGCCAGAAGCCTGACCGTTACATATCGCGATTGGAGCCGCCCTTTGGGGCGGTTCTTTTTTGTTGTCCCGCACAACACATAGATTTGTCTTCAAACATTCACTCAAACTTGCAAGGCTTGCTGCGGCGACCGGAAGGTCGGTGATTTGTTAGATTTGTTTTTAGGAACACAGAAGGCCGGCACGTGCCGGGAGGTACAAAATGGATTTCCGTGCCGCATTGGGGCTCAATGTTGCCAGCGACGCAACGCCCGATGACATCCGAGGGGCTCTGGCGATATCAAAGACAATCGTGGTGCGTACCATCACCTCGATCCCTGACCCCAGCGTGATCTGTGGCAAGTTCCTCCGCCTGCAACGGTATTGCGCCATCGCGACACGGATGCATCTGGAGGGACTGGATGACAACAAGCTCCACCTCAGAGCCGAACCATCCGCAAACCGACAAGATATCGAGGCGCAGCTGATCGTCTTGCATGCGCTGATGGAGCGTGCGGGGCTAGAGGTGCGCACCTCTCGCGAAGGAGAGATCCGCTGGCAAGATGTACCGGCGCTCCCTGCCATTGATACCGGCGAGTCTGAGAGACTCAGCGATCATCTGCACCTGTTGATCGCAAGCGATCCTGCACGGGCATGGCGGCTGGAGGATACGGCCGCAGCGCTTGGCCTCTCAACCCGGAGCTTGCAGCGGTATTTACTGGCTGAGGGGGGCAGTTTTTCGGCCACGTTGCGCCATATGCGTACGGACCTTGCCTCACAGATGCTTCGACGCAGCACCACAAGTCTTGCCGAGATCGGGTTCTGCTGTGGCTACGCAGATCAGGCCCATTTTCAGCGCGAATTTCGTAAAGTCACCGGCCAGACGCCCCGGCATTATCGCACGCAGCCCAAGGCCAAGATTAAAACGGCGCCTTAGCCCGAAACTTCTGCGAAGCTCCGCCCTCGGGGTGTTTGAGGCGTAGCTCTTCGGAATGCAGCATCATGCGCGGATAATCCCGCGCTGTGCCACTGGCGTAGAGAGGATCCCCGAGGATCGGATGGCCAAGCGACTGCATATGAACCCGCAACTGATGGGACCTGCCAGTTTTGGGTTGAAGCCGCACGCGCGTCTCATCCTCGCCGTGGCTTATGACCTTCCAGTCGGTATGAGCAGGCTTGCCGGTTTCCTTGCAGACCTTTTGCAGCGGACGATTGGGCCAATCCACGATCAGCGGCAAATCTACTGTCCCCGAACGCGGCTCCAGCTTGCCAGTCAGACGGGCAACGTAGGTTTTCTTGGTCATGCGTTTTTCAAATTGCAGTCCCAGATGACGCTGGGCATGCGCGGTCATCGCAAAGACCATGACCCCTGACGTGTCGCGGTCGAGCCGATGCACCAAAAGAGCCTCAGGAAAAGCGGCCTGAATACGGCTGATCAAACAGTCTGACAGGTGCTCTCCTTTACCCGGCACAGACAACAGCCCTGCGGGTTTGTTGACCACAAGGATTTGCGCATCGTGATGCAGGATGTCGAGCGGGTCGCTCGGGGGGCAATACTCACTGGATACCGTCATGCCCGCTGCCTAGCGCCGCGCCGACATAAGGGCAAGATGAACTGTACCGCGCATTTCCCGAGAGGCCACATTGGGACGCGATCAGCATGTGCACGCCCTACAAGAAAAGTTGAATTGCCGCTGTCAGTGCCGCCACTTACCTCTGCTGAGGGGTGGGTTTGACCACCAGATATTTAACAGGATTGCACCATGTTTCGTTTTATTCTCGCTGTGCCAGTCGCCGCATTGGCTATGCCTGCCCTCGCTGAGACGGCTGTTCCCGCAGACACCACGCTTTCGACGATGCAGACTGAATACACATGCGAACGCGGAGTGCGCGTGCCGGTGGTGTTTATCAACACTGAGGCAGGCGAGTCGCTGGCCATCGTGCAACTGGATGGGCAGCAAGTGGTGATGACGCAGGTGGTTTCGGGGTCCGGCATGCGGTACCGGTCGCGCGATGAGAACCAACCTTATGAGTTGCACGGCAAGGGCAACGACGCATTGATTGCCTATGGCCCGGAAGAAGATGCCGATCTGATCCTGCGCGATTGCGTCAGCAACTGACCCCGCGCCTTAAGGTTCGCGGGCAGGCGCTGCCTCAGTAAGCGCCTCTCGCCCCTTGCGCCGCATTTCGCGCAGCAAGGACACTGAATAGATCACCAAAGCCGCCCAGATCAGCGGGAAGGCTACCATGCGCGCACCGCCAAAGGGTTCCTTGAACACGAAGACCGCGACCAGAAAGATCATGGTCGGCGCAATATATTGCAGGATCGCAATGGTTGAGAGCTTCAGGAGCTTTGCGCCATTGGCGTAGATGATTAGCGGCACCGCCGTCACCACACCGCAACCCAGCAGCAACAGCGTATCAAACCGCACATTGGCAAAGTGGCTCTGCCCGGTGGCGGTCAGGTAGATAATATAGCCCAGCGCCGGAATGGTGAGGATCAGAACCTCTAGCAAAAACCCCTGATTTGGCCCGATGGGCAGCGACTTTTTGAAGAAGGCGTAAAACCCCCACGAGACAGTCAGCCCCAGCGCCGCAAGCGGCAAACGACCAGTTTCCACCGTCAGAATAATCACCGCCAGTGTCGCAAGCCCCACAGCCACCATCTGGGCGCGGGTCAGCCGCTCTCCCAGCAACAGCGCCCCCAAAGCGATAGAAAACAGCGGGTTGATATAGTAGCCAAGCGCTGCCTCCAGCGCATAGCCAGAGCCGACCGACCAGACGTAAATGCCCCAGTTCACCGATACAAAGGCCGCGGTCACACAGCCCATCAGCAGAACGCGCGGACTGCGCAACGCAGCCTTCAAATCTCCCATACGTCCCAATAGCAGCAACAACACCCCGGCGATCGGCACGGACCAGATCACGCGGTGAGCAACCACCTCTGTCGGCGGAATATGAGCGAGCATCTTCATATAGAGCGGCAGAAAGCCCCACATGACATAGGCTGTCAGCGCAAAAGCAAGACCTTGGGGGGTGTCCACATTCTCGGGCTTCGTGCTCATGGACATTCTCCCTTAACGTCGATTCGTGCTCGGGCAATCTGCCCGCAACTGCTTAACGTATAAAGCAAAATATCACCCTGTCGGGTTACCTGCCCTTCACATTCTCAATATGGAATTCACAGGCGTGGACACCGATGAAGGAATGCCACAAAGGCAATCGGTCTCAATCGCGCTGAGGCAGACCGTCGGCGATTTCATAGTAATCCCCCTTGTCGGCCACAAAGATATGCTTTTCCAGCGTCACTGTTGTGGGGCTGGTGACGGCACCGAGAGCAAAGCTGGTGGTGTTCTCATCATGGGTCTTCCAAAATAGAAAAGACCCGCATTTGGCGCAAAAGCCGCGCTTCGCTTGCGCGCTTGAGGCGTACCAACTGACGTCGCCAGTGATCGTCAACGCATCATCTGCAACGTGGGCTGATGACCAAATACCACCGGACTGACGGCGGCATTGTCCGCAGTGGCACATGGATGGCCCTTCCGGTGTGGCAGCAGTCTCAAACGCGATATTGCCGCACAAGCAGTGCCCTTTAATCATTTTTTCCACCCCTTTAATTTCTTCGCCTTGCAGGCGATTTCGTAATATCTGGACCCTAGCGAAGCCGCCAAGATTGTTAAACAGTCAAGCGCGACTGGGTGGGGTCAGGGCCCGGCTTGGGGGCTGGGGGTGCTGCTGGCCCCGAGAAGTATCCCATAGATGATGAAACAGACCGCCAAGACACGACGTATCCAGACGTTGAAAACGGCCGCCAGTGCTGCGCGCCCCATCACGACACCCAGCAATGTGAACCCCGTATAACTGAGCGCCGTCAGCGTGAGTGCGGTGGGCATGATCACCACCATCTGCGACCAGATCGGCACATCAGGCTGCACAAACTGCGAAAACGCCGCGAGATAGCCTGCAACGCTCTTTGGGTTGATGGTGGCAATGGCGAGCGCGTGTAAATAAACATGCCGCGCCGGGCGCGCGGCAGTGGGCACCGGTTTGCGGGCATTGCGCCAGCCACGAATGCCTAAGAAAATCAGAAACCCCGCCCCCACCAGCTTTGCGATAAAAAACGCGGTCGGTGACGCTGCAATCAAAGCCGTCACGCCCAGTGCTGAGAGAACCAGAAAGGCGCTCGCCTGCGTCAGGATTGCCAGCACCCCCAGCATCGCCTTACCAAAGCCAAGGTTCATCCCGTTGGAAATGCAATTCACCGCATTTGGCCCCGGCGTGGTGACAAAGGCGATCCAGAAGAGAGTAAAAACGATCCAAGCGTCAAAGCTCATTCGTTGGTCTCAGGTCGGGTGCTGTAGGCCTTATGCAATGCACGCACCAAAATCGGGTGCTCGTGGGCGAGAACGTCATACCAAAGCTCACGCGCTCCAAACGGAACCTCTTCTTTGTGGACGCGCACGACGGCGTCAAAGAGAGCTTCTGGCACCTCATACCCAGTGTTGAGTTTACCATATTCCGACTTTTTCTGCCCCATTCAAACGCTTGTTCAAACGCTTCGCGTGCCTGATTCAACTCTCCGGCGCGCCAACTCGCAACCCCGTACCCAATGTAGAGCTCGGCATCGCTCGGCCTCTGAGGTTGCCCAATCTTGCGAAATCCCATTATGCCGCTTCTGCTTATGCGGCATGCGCGATCCGTCCGCTCAGGCTTGCTTAACCCTTTGCGGCACGCGCCAGAGGAAAATGCAGTCATCATCCCCATCCCCCAGAAAATCAAGAATGTGCACACGACCACGAGTGTACCACGACGCTTAATCATAGTCATCTATTGCAATTTGGACTGTTTGGTGGGCCGAACGTGAGCAAGGGTTTCGGGATCAGGTAGTTGATAAGTTCCCAAAAACTGCATCCAACAAGCTCTCAAGCGCCGCCTGATCTTCTTGATCGAACGCGGCGGGCTGGTTGCTGTCGATATCCAGCACACCAATTACCTCGCCCGCCTTGTTGCGCACTGGCAGGACGATTTCCGAACGGGTCGAGGACGAACAGGCGATATGGCCGGGGAAGGCCTCGACATCATCAACCAGTTGCGTCTCGTTCAAACGTGCCGCCGCGCCGCAGACACCGCGCGCAAAAGGGATCACCAAACAGCCGTGGCCGCCCTGATAGGGGCCGATTTTCAGCACCTCGGGCTCTGTCACGCGGTAAAATCCGGTCCAGTCGAACCGGTCATCCGCGTGATGGAGTTCGCACGCCACGGTGGCCATCAGGGCGACTTCATCCGTTTCTCCCTCGGTCAGCGCCGCCACTGTCTTGGACAGATCCTCGTAATTCACCCGCATGGGACATTTGCCTTTTCAAATATTGAGGAAGGGTCGCGCCCTCCCGATAGGTAAAAAGCGGCGCATCTTTTGCGCCGCCCTTATGCGCGTCGTAAGATCAGGCGCGCTCAATCGCGATCGCTGTGCCTTCGCCGCCGCCGATACAGATTGCGGCGATACCGCGCTTGAGGCCACGTTTTTCCAAGGCGTTCAAAAGCGTCACCATGATGCGCGCGCCAGACGCGCCAATGGGGTGGCCCAACGCACAGGCGCCGCCATTTACGTTCACCTTCTCACGTGGGATTCCCATCTCGCGCATGAATGCCATCGGCACCACGGCAAAGGCTTCGTTCACCTCCCAAATGTCTACATCCTCGACGTCCCAACCGATCTGCGCCATCAGCTTTCGCGCCGCTGGAACGGGGGCGGTGGTGAACCAGCCCGGTGCCTGCGCGTAGCTGGCGTGACCCAAAATATGGCCGCGCACCTGCAGTCCACGGGCTGCTGCGGCCTCCTCAGACGCCAACACGAGTGCTGCAGCACCATCCGAAATCGACGAGGAATTGGCCGCAGTTACCGTGCCACCCTCACGGAAGGCAGGTTTCAGCGTCGGGATCTTATCAGGGCGGGCAGATTTGGGCTGTTCATCGGCGTCGGTCACGACCGCGCCTTTGCGGGTTTTCACTGTAACCTCAGTCAGTTCGCCCTCAAACGCACCGCTTTCTTGTGCCGCCAACGCATTTGACAGCGACCCCAGTGCAAATTCATCCTGCTCTTCGCGGGTGAACTGGTAATGCTCGGCGCAATCTTCGGCAAATGTGCCCATCAAACGGCCCTTATCATAGGCGTCTTCAAGACCGTCGAGGAACATGTGATCGATGACCTGACCATGCCCAATCCGCGCACCACCGCGCATCTTGGGCAGCAGGTAAGGCGCGTTGGTCATGCTCTCCATTCCACCCGCAACCATCACATCCGTATGGCCAAGTGCGATCTGATCGTAGGCTATCATCGCGGCTTTCATCCCCGAGCCGCACATCTTGTTGAGAGTGGTGGCCGGGACGTCCTCGCCAAGGCCTGCGGCAAATCCCGCTTGCCGTGCCGGAGCCTGCCCCTGCCCGGCGGGCAAGACGCAGCCCATCAGAACCTCATCCACAGTTGTGGCACCGGACCGTTCCAGCGCAGCCTTGATCGCCGCTCCGCCGAGATCTGCCGCGCTCACATTCTCATACATCCCCTGAAATCCGCCCATCGGCGTCCGGGCTGCCCCCGCGATCACGATCTTGGTCATTCTCTTAACTCCTCCAATTGTCGGCACTATCCATACTGAATGATAACATTTAAGGTCTAGGGTGAGTTCCAAGTATGACGAGCCGAGGAACACTCTCATGAGCCTTACGAGCACGGAAGCAGGTGGTGCACAAGTCGTGACCGTGAATGCCCAGCGCATTGACGCAGCGATGGCGATTCAATTCAAGGAAGACATGCGTACAGAGACCGAAGCCGGTCCAGAGCGCGTGATTCTTGACCTGTCTCATGTGGATTTTATTGACTCCAGCGGGTTGGGCGCAATCGTCGCCGCGATGAAGCAACTCGGCAAAGAGCGTAAACTGGATCTCGCTGGCCTGACGCCAATGGTCGACAAGGTGTTCCGCCTGACACGCATGGACACTGTCTTTAACCTTTATGACACACTTCAGGACGCGCTCGATCCAGAGCACGCCGCGAATTGATACTGCCGGGATCGTCTTTGAGGACCAAAATTCATGGTTGAGACTTTCGCCTGCTCCTTCAAGGCGACCGAGATAGACGCCAGACGCGGCGTTGTCTCGGTGGTTCAACGGTTGAAGGACATGGGTATCGCAGATACCCGGGTTGACGAGGTGCAGATCGCCCTCGCCGAGGCAGTGAATAATGTCGTCGAGCACGCGTATGCCGAAAGCGCGACGGGCGATGTTTTGATCCGCTGCAATCTACACCCAGACCGTTTGTGGGTGGAAATTCGCGATGCAGGCGCACCATTTCCAGATGCAAAACTGCCCGAGGGTAAACCTGCACATGTAGATCCCAACATGCCGCTCGACGATCTGCCCGAAGGAGGCTTTGGCTGGTTTTTGATCCGCGAACTTGCAAGCGACATCCAGTACCAGCGCAATACTGACAACAACCAGTTGTCGCTGTGTTTCGAGATCCAGCTGACACAGTAGGGCCTTCCCATCAGATGCGGCCGGTAGGATTTTAGAAACTTCACGACACCAACAGATCGCCCACCGCATTTCTGCCACATTGGCGGCAAATGAAGGCCCCAATGCTGCGCGAAACATCAACACAGAGCTGGACTATTTAGCTTGCCCCGGCGTCGTGTAATTTGCCCCCACCAAGCGCGTGGCGTCGGGGCTATAGTCCCCAAACCTATCCCTCTTTTGCATGCCAACTTCACGCAGCATTTGCGTTTTGCCATTGCCTCGATCCGCAGGACCTCTACGCTCGCCGCAAAAGAGGAGGACAGGAATGCGTGATTTCCAGACACCGGGCCGCTCTGCGGTCTTCGCGCAAAACGGCATCTGCGCCACATCACATCCGCTGGCCGCACAGGTCGCCATCGATATTCTAAAGCGCGGCGGCAACGCCATGGATGCTGCGATCGCTGGGGCTGTTTTGCTCGGTATCTGCGAACCACAGATGACCGGGATCGGCGGCGATTGTTTTGTTCTTTACAATCGCGCGGGCGAAAACACGGTACGGGCGCTGAACGGCTCTGGACGCGCGCCCAAGGCGGCAGAGGCGTCGGCATTGCGTGCGCGCGGCCTGCAAACAGTGCCCCTGAATACAGCCGATGCTGTCACGATCCCCGGCGCGATCGACGCCTTTTGTCACCTGTCTGAAACCGAAGGTAAGATCGGCCTCGATGCCGTGTTGGCCCCAGCCATTCACTACGCCGAAGAAGGCGTGCCCGTCGCGCCGCGTGTGGCCTTTGACTGGGGGAATGACGCCGGCACCCTTCAGGGCAGCGCCCGCGACACATATCTGGTCAATGGACGCCTGCCGCGCGTGGGCGAAATCTTCCGCGCACCGGGTCAGGCCGAAGTGCTGCGCCGCATCGCCCGCGAGGGCCGCGATGCCTTTTACAGCGGCGAGATTGCGGAGGACATGATCGCAGCTCTCACCCAACAGGGTGGCGTTCACACTGCCGAGGATTTCGCAGCAACCCAAGCCACCGCCACCGATCCGGTTTCGGGCCATTATAAAGGCGTCAACCTGTTGGAGCACCCGCCCAACGGTCAGGGTGCGACCGCTATCCTGATGCTCAATATCCTGAAGCATTTCGACATCGCAGCGATGGATCCCTTTGGCGCGGAGCGTGCCCATATTGAAGCCGAGGCCGCAAAGCTCGCCTATGACGCGCGCAACCGCTTTATCGCTGACCCTGAGCATATGTCTCGACTGGATCACATGCTGGCACCGGAAACGGCTGCGCGCCTCGCCGCATTGATCGACCCGAAACGCGCCATGGCCGCCCCACGTGAGGTGAGCGAAGCGGTCCACAAGGACACCATTTACATCACAGTGGTTGATAAGGACCGCATGGCCGTGTCCCTGATTTACTCAATCTTTCATGGGTTTGGCTCCGGCATTGCCTCCGAAAAGTTCGGTATCCTGCTACAAAACCGAGGTGCGGGATTCTGCCTTGAGCCCGGACATGCAAATGAGCTGGCTGGTGGCAAACGCCCAATGCACACGATCATTCCCGCGATGCTGGCCGAGAACGGTCGTGTGACCATGCCGTTTGGTGTCATGGGCGGCGCCTATCAGCCAAACGGCCATGCGCGGTTTGTGTCAAACCTGCGCGACTTCGGCATGGAGCCGCAAACCGCGATGGATGCACCGCGCGCGTTTTCCGATGGTGGCACGTTCAAGGTCGAACGTGGCTACAGCGATGCCGTGCGTGCCGAGCTATCTGAGATGGGGCACAAGGTCGAGGTGCCCGAAACCGCGATTGGCGGCTCGCAGGCAATCCATATTCACGACACCGGTGTTCTGGAAGGCGCAAGCGATCCGCGCAAAGATGGCTGCGCGCTCGGCTACTAAGTTTTGAGGGATGCCAGGTTATCCCGGCGTCCCGCTTCAGTTCAGCTGATATTGCAGTTGATAGTTGCCGTCATCAAAGCCGGTGAACATTTCATGCAAATCCGGATGGCTCACAGGTTCGCCGGAGTAGTCCGCCACCAGATTTTGCTCTGAGACATAGGCAACGTAATAGGTCTGATCGTTTTCAGCGAGCAGGTGGTAATAGGGCTGTTCCTTGGCGGGGCGGCTTTCTTCGGGAATCGCTTCATACCATTCTTCGGTATTTGCAAACTCGGGATCCACATCGAAGACAACGCCGCGAAACGGGTGCTTGCGATGACGGACGACCTGGCCAAGATTATATTTTGCGCGCGTTTTCAGCATGTTTGTCGGCCCTCTTCTTTCCCTGTACTAGCGTTTTTCGGCATTGAATGTCCAACCTTGGCGCGGAAATTTTGCAGAAACAGTCTGTCCGGCTGCGTTTTACAGTTCGGCAAGCCGATAATTTCAAACATATTTTCTGCAATCCGCGCGAAATGTTACCGCATTCCAAAAGGGATTTTCTCTCTTGGCGTGATTGGTTAAGCTGCCAAAAAAATCAAAAGGCAGAGGCAATGAGCAGAATCATAAGTGCCCTGGCGCTCTTGTTGGCATTGGCCGCCTGCGGTGGAGGCTACAATTCTCCCCCTCGGGATTTGGACAATGCCTGCAGCATTGTGACGGAGCGCCCGAAATACCTGCGTGCGTTCCAAGACACTGAACGCCGCTGGGGTGTGCCCATCCATGTGCAGATGGCCACCATCCACCAAGAAAGCCGCTTTATCGGCAACGCCCGCACCCCGCAGAAATACACTTTGGGCGTCATTCCTATGGGCCGCGTATCAAGCGCTTACGGATACGGTCAGGCGCTGGATGGCACGTGGGAAGACTATAAGAAAGACACCGGTCGCCGCAGAGCGCGGCGCGACAAGATCGAAGACGCGACCGATTTTATGGGTTGGTACATGACGCGCAGCTTCCAGCGCAACGGCATCCCGCTCACGGATGCTCGCAACCAGTATCTGGCCTATCATGAGGGGCACGCTGGCTATGCCCGTGGCACCTTCAGCAGAAAAACATGGCTGTTGAATGTCGCCAACAAGGTCGAGGCACGCTCAAACGCCTATCAGGTTCAGTTGAGCAATTGTCGCAAGCTGCGCTAAAGCACCGAATATTCTGATTTTACTGCCCCGCGCCCAATAGGTTCGGGGCAGTTTTCGTTTCAGCGGTCACGTTTGGGGCGCGAAATGCTGAACAAGCTAGAGGGGAAGGACATCCCTGTCTTCATGTCGCCGAGGATCACAGTGGTCTCCTCACCAGAGCCACCATGAATAACCCATTTGCGCAACTGCACTGGATTATCCGTGAACATCATCTCGATACTGCCATTCTCTGGCGCTTTGGGATCATGCGCGCGCACAATGGTCGACACACCGTCAAACCCATGCCCCACCACCATATTCGCCCGGCCCAAGTTCACATTGCGGGCCAAAATAATCGAAAGCGGCGTACGGCTCAGCGGATAGGTTTCAGGTGGCTGGTTGGATTTGGGATCCATGATCGCCACTGTCCCAGCCTCTGCTAGCACCAGCCCGCCGTTGTTTGCATACTCAAACCGTACTTTGCCCGGTCTGCGCAGGTACAGCTGGCCCGTCGACAGGCTGCCGTCGTCATTCACCTGCGTGAAGTCTGCCTGCGCGGTGGCAAAGCTGTTCAGATAGGCCGAAATCTCATTCAGACTCAGCTTCTCCGCCGCAGTTGCAACGGTAGAGGCCAGAGTGGTTGCGCCGAGCGCAAGAGCAAAGACAAACTGTTTCATGACTTAGAAGATATGCGTGTGTGATCCAAAGTGAAGAGGCCGGGCAGAGCGCCCGGCCTTTTGTCGCCTATTGCTCGGGAACGAGAATTTCCCTTTTGCCAACGTGGTTTGCGGCAGATACGAGACCTTCTTCCTCCATCTGCTCCACCAACCTCGCGGCCTTGTTATATCCGATACCGAGCTTTCGCTGGATGTAAGAGGTCGAACATTTGCGATCTTTGATGACGATTCCGACCGCCTGATCGTAGAGCGCATCCTCGCCATTGGTGTTGCCGCCCGTATTGAGGCCCAGCACCGCGTCGATGTTTTCCGCTTTTTCATCGTCAGGGCCATCCAGCACGCCACCGACATAATCGGGGGGACCGAATTGTTTCAGGTGGTTCACCACCTCTTCGACCTCTTCATCGGACACAAACGGGCCGTGGCACCGGGTGATCTTGGCCCCGCCTGCCATATAAAGCATATCGCCCATCCCGAGGAGCTGCTCGGCCCCCATCTCACCAAGGATAGTACGGCTGTCGACCTTGGAGGTCACCTGAAAGGAGATCCGCGTCGGGAAGTTTGCCTTGATGGTGCCTGTGATGACGTCCACGGAGGGGCGTTGCGTGGCCATGATGAGGTGAATACCCGAGGCGCGCGCCATCTGCGCCAGACGCTGGATGCAGGCCTCGATTTCCTTGCCCGCAACCATCATCAGGTCGGCCATCTCGTCGACGATGACGACAATATAGGGCAGTTTCTTGGGCTCGAACTCTTCGGTCTCAAACACGGGCTCGCCGGTGTCGTCGTCAAACCCGGTCTGCACGGTACGGCTGAACATCTCGCCTTTGGCCAGCGCCTCAGAGACGCGGCCATTGTAGCCCGCGATATTGCGCACGCCCATTTTGGACATCTTGCGATAGCGGTCTTCCATCTCACCCACGACCCATTTCAGCGCCACAACCGCCTTTTTCGGGTCGGTCACAACGGGCGAGAGCAGATGCGGAATGCCGTCATAGACCGACAGTTCCAGCATCTTCGGGTCGATCATGATCAGGCGGCATTCCTCTGGCGTGAGCTTATAGAGAAGCGACAGGATCATGGTGTTGATCGCCACCGACTTACCGGAACCCGTGGTCCCCGCGATCAGCAGGTGAGGCATCTTGGCGAGGTTGGCGACCATGCTGTCACCGCCAATATCCTTGCCCAAGGCCAGCGGCAGGTTTTGGTTACCATCGCCAAAGTCACGGCTGGCGAGGATTTCGCGCAGCACCACTTTTTCGCGGTTCTCGTTCGGCAACTCGATCCCGATCACCGTCCGGCCGGGCACGGTCGAAACCCGCGCCGACAAGGCCGACATAGACCGCGCGATGTCATCGGCCAGACCGATCACACGAGAGGCTTTGAGGCCCGGTGCTGGCTCCAACTCATACATGGTGACGACGGGGCCGGGGCGCACCGAGACGATTTCACCTTTGACGCCATAATCATCCAGTACCGTCTCCAACATGCGAGCGTTTTCTTCCAGAGCCTCATCGCTCAGGTGATGACGTTCGATTGCTGTCGGGTTGGTCAGCAGCGACAGTGGCGGCAATTCAAAATCGCTGTTATCCTCTTTGAAGAGGTTCGGTTGCGCTTCGGCCTTGGCGCGGGTCGAAGGTTGAACCGGCTTGCGCTGGGGCTGTTCGACCACGGCCTTGCGCGGCTCTGCCACCGGAATGTTCATTGCAGCACGTTCAACGGGTGCATGCTCTGCCGGGGCAGGGTCAGCACGCGGTGTAATTTGAACGCGCGGCGCAGCCTCTTCCACAGGTGCGGAGGGCATGGTTGCAACCGGTTCCTCTGGCAGATCCTCAGTCGGCACCTCATCCACAAAGAAGGCATCAGGCGACGAGGTCGCGGTATCCTCAAGAGTTGGAGCCTGTGGGATCACGCTGGTAATCGTCGGCGCGGTTGGAATCTGTTGCGCGGGCGCAGAAATCGGCGGCTCTACTGCCGTTTGAGCAGGCGCGTTAAAGATCAAAGGCTCCGGGCGTTTGCCACGTCCTTTGGTGAGCGGCAGATTAGGATCTGGCTCTGGCGGTGTGGTTTGGGCACGGCGGATACGCACTGCGTTAGCAATCTTCTGTGCAATACGCTCATCACCCGGGGCCTGCTCCACGTCGGCAACAGGTTGTTGTTCGATCAGTTCGGGCTCCGGCATCTCTACCGGTTCTGCACGGCGAATGAGGTTCGTCGCGCGGCTCAGTAATCCACCACGTTCCTCAACGACAGGTGCAACAGCAGGCTGCGGCTGCGGAGCCGGTGCGGGCGCATGCAGGCCAAACTGCGGCTCGGCGCGGGTGAAGCTGCTCGGCTCCATCGGCTCGCTGTAGACCAGAGCATCGTCCTCATAGTCGATGACCTCGGCGCGGCGCTCTGCACGGCGATGTTGCCATGTGCGCGCAGCCTGAAGACCGCCGCTGGCGCTGCGGCCCAGAAGACGTGCAATCATGTCATAGGCCAGCAGCACGCCCAGCAGCAGGAAACGTCCGATACGCTTCAACTCATCCCGCGAGAACCCGAGCACGAAAGCGCCCAGCGCGATCATCGCAACAGCCGTCAGAAACGACAGCGATTTCACCAGAAAGGCCAGCCCAAAGGGCAGAAGCGCCAACAGACCGCCAAGGGCTGTATTGCCGATCATACCGCCAAGGCCAGAATTGTGGAACGCGCGCCATTCCTCGTCCGGAACCAGCGTTTCAAAATGCAGCGCCACCACGATGAGCCAGAACACCAGCATCAACGCAGGCCACAGGATGCGCCCCTCGCCCTTGTGCAGCAAGAAACGTGTTCCCCATGCAAACAGGAACACGGCGATTGCCCAAGATCCCTTGCCAAGGAAGGTGATCAGCAAAAAGGCAATTGTCGCCCCAGTCTGGCCCAGCATATTCTGCACCGGCGCATCGGTGGAGACCATCCAGTTGCTGTCATCCGGCGTATAAGAGCCAATGATCGCAGCCACCAACAGGCCAACGCCAATCAGCAGAAGCCCGATCAGCTCCTTGCCACGCTTTTCAATGGCCGCCTGCATGTTGCTGTCCAGGAGGGGATTCCTGCTGCGGGTTTGAAATGCCATGCCTACCTCGGTTCGCTCGCGTGGGGCATCGGCTGTTTCGCTCTTGGATCAGCCCCACGGGTGTTTCGTCTTGCTTTTGGCCTGCCCCCGCACTGGCGGAAGCAGGCATTTATATCAGTTCAATAAAGACAATCGCGCAGCGACTGCAGCGCCGTGCGTGTCTGTTCCTCGGACGCAACAAGCGCCACGCGGATGTATCCATGTCCGGGGTTTGCCGCGCCTTCGCCTTGCGCCAGAAACGCACCGGGCAACACCCGCACACCGGTTTCCTGCCAGAGTTTCAGTGTTGCCGCCGCGCCATCCTCAACCGGCAGCCACAAAAAGAACCCTGCCTCGGGTGACATGTAACCGTTCAGCCCTGCAAACACCTCGTCCGCGATGCGGTATTTTTCCTGATAAAGCGCGCGGTTCTCAACCACATGCGCCTCATCGGCCCAGACCTTCGCGGCTGCGGCTTGCAAGGGACCGGGCATCGGCGCACCGGAATAGGCGCGCAGCTTCTTCACCTGCACCAGTGTTTCGGGACCACCGGCCAGCAAACCAGAGCGCAGCCCCGGCAAGTTCGAGCGTTTGGAGAGCGAGTTGAACAGAACCACCCGCTCCGGGTCTGCACCCATTTCATCTACGACGGTGAGCGCTCCGACGGGGGCCTCATCGCGATAAATCTCTGAGTAGCACTCATCCGCGAAGATCTTGAAATCGTACTTTTCCGCCAGCGCGATCAACTGCTGCCAGTATGCGCGCGAAGCCACCGCGCCCTGCGGGTTCGCGGGCGAGCAGATATAAGCCACGGCGGTGCGGTTCAGCACATCCTCGGGCAGAGAGGCATAATCCGGCAGGTGGCCGGTCTCTTCGGTTGCGGGCACGAACACCGGCTCCGCCGCCACTGAAATCGCTGCGATCATATAGACCTG
Source organism: Tritonibacter mobilis F1926 (assembly GCF_000376545.2). Taxonomy (NCBI): domain Bacteria; kingdom Pseudomonadati; phylum Pseudomonadota; class Alphaproteobacteria; order Rhodobacterales; family Paracoccaceae; genus Tritonibacter; species Tritonibacter mobilis. The sequence continues at coordinate 75,913 of NZ_CP015230.1, read as the reverse complement.
ATAAAACGGGTTCGGGATCAGAACAACTGGCCGCTGGCCGTTCTTTTCCTCGGGGCAGAGTGCCATGGCCGCATTATAGAGCCCCTCGCGGGTGCCGTTGAGGGCCATGAGCCGGGTCGCCGGATCAAGCGTCACGCCATAGCGCTGCGCCGCCCAGTCCGCCATTGCACCGCGCAGCTCGTCGGTGCCCTCGTTTTGTGGGTAGTTGTTGAACGCAGAGGCATTCTCCACGATCACATCGGTGACCCATGCGGGAAATTCGTGTTTTGGTTCGCCAATAGTCAATTGCACCACGTCGCCACCGGGCGCGTGATGGTCAAGAAGCGCACGCAAACGCGGGAACGCGTAGGGCGGCAGATGGGCAAACCGCTCAGGAAACTTCATGTCTGTGCCTCAATACCGGGATCGTAATCGCCCCGTTTGCCCCGTAAGTTACAGGCCAAACGAGCATGCGTCCACCCGCTGATGGCGCGGGTGCAACAGTGTGTCTTTCAGGCCAGTGCAGCCTCGACGCCTGCGCCAATACGCAACAGCGCCTCTTCGCAATCGGGCTGGCCGATCACCTGCAAACCGCAACTTGGTGTGCCCGTGGGCAGCGAGAGCGCGCACACGCCCATCAGGTTGCCGATGCGGGTGTTCCTGAGCGCCATCAAATTCGAGGTGACGTAGTAGTCATGATCGCTCTGCAGGCGGGCCAGATTCGGTGGCAGGATCGGCGCGGCAGGAGCCAGCACCGCGTCAAAGCCTGCAACGGCCTGATCCCAAACCATGCGCACCTGTTCAAGTTTCGCCCATGCCGCCACGTAATCCGCACCAGAGAACTCCGCCCCCGAACGGAACCGGGCAAGGATTTCCGGGAACATCAGGTCTGGCGCGGCTTCAATCACATCTTTCCACAAGCCATAGGCCTCGGTGGTGAAAAGGATCGCCGAAAGCGCCATGGCATCCGGCAGCTCTGGCACCTCAAGCGGGACGATCTCCGCTCCGCCTTCGCGCAGCTTGTCCAGCGCCGCAACATGTGCGGCGGCAACCTCGGGGGCGAGGTTGTCCTGCGCCACGGTTTGAAGATCTGCAAATCGCTTGCCCTCAACCGTGGCACCGCGCAGATCCGGCGCGGTGGCCGCTCCCTCGATCAGCGCCAGCATCAGTGCCGCGTCTTCGACCGTACGGGCCAATGGACCGATGGTGTCGAATTTCAGGCACAGAGGAACAACGCCCTCAAGACTGACGCGGCCAGAGGTGGTTTTGAGGCCCACAAGATCATTCCACGCCGACGGGATCCGCACCGACCCGCCAGTATCAGACCCAATCGCACCCGCTGCCAGTCCAAAGGCCACCGAAGCTGCGGCACCTGACGACGATCCGCCGGGCACCGCCTCAGGGTCATTGACGCAGGGCGGTGTGGCCTTAATCGGGTTGAGACCAAGACCAGAAAACGCCAGCTCACTCATATGGGTCTTACCAAGGCACACAGACCCCAGCGCGGTTGCGTTCTCCAGAACCAGCGCGTCGTGATCTGGCACCCGCCCCTTCAGAAGGTCAGAGCCAGATTCGGTTTCCACCCCGGCACTGTCGAACAGATCCTTCCAACTGAGCGGAACACCGTCGAGCGGCGAGCGGCGCAAGTCGGATTTTGCGCGTTCTTGCGCGGCCTTAGCCTCGGACAAAGCACGCTCGCGGGTAACTTTCGTGTAGATTCGCGCAGTCTCAGGGTGGCTGTCGATCGCCGCCAGATAAGTCTCTGTCAGCGCCACCGGGTCGATCTCTCCCGCGGCGATACCGCGCCCCAGTTGCGCGGCGCTCATGGTCAGCCAATCCTGCATCGCGTGTGCCTTCTTATGATCCCCGTGACGGGGCAGATTTCCATTTGCCGCCACCGTAACGAGAGCACCGAGGCCGCACAATCCCGTGCAGTCATTCCGTGCTTGATGTGCGGACTGCGGCAGCGTGCCTCTGGACAATGGCATGGACAATTCCACCTTAGGGCGCATATTGCGAGGCATGACTGATATGCGTGATATCCTGATCGTGGGCGGTGGCCTGAACGGCCCCTCGCTCGCCCTTGCGCTGGCGCAGGCCGGACATTCTGTGACGCTGATTGATGCGCTGCCCGCACCGACCCGCGAGGATGCTGGCTTCGATGGCCGTTCCTACGCGCTGGCGCTCGCCTCTGCGCGGCTTTTGCAACAGATCGGAGTGTGGTCGCGCATAGAGGCTCACGCACAGCCGATGAATGAAATCAAAGTCAGCGACGGTATCGCCGGACGTGGCCCCTCACCGCTGTTTTTGCATTTTGAGGAAAGCGATCTGGATGAAGGTCCAATGGGCTATATGGTCGAGGATCGCTACCTGCGCCGCGCCCTGTTGGAGGCGCTGGATGCCGAACCTAAGATCACGCAAATCTCTGGTCAGCGGGTGATCGCGCAGACCGTCAGCACAGATGCGGTCACCGTGACGCTTGAGGATGGCTCGCAGCTTTCTGGCGCGCTTTTGGTGGGCGCGGACGGTCGCCAAAGCGGCACCGCAGAACGCGCAGGTATCAAGCGCACGGGCTGGGATTATGGCCAGACCGCGCTGGTCTGCGCCATCTCGCACGCGCAACCGCACGACGGCATCGCGCATCAGTTCTTCATGCCGCCGGGACCGCTGGCGATCCTGCCCCTGCCCGGAAATCGCAGTTCCATCGTCTGGAGCGAAACCCACGCAGAGGCTGCGCGCATTCAAGAACTCTCGGATGAAGACTACCTCACCGTGCTGCGCCCGCGATTTGGGTCATTTCTCGGCGAGATCGGGCTAGAGGGAAAACGCTTCAGCTATCCGCTGAAACTGAGCCTCGCCAATGCGTTTTACGGCGAACGGCTGGCCTTGGTCGGGGATGCCGCACATGGGTTGCATCCGATCGCGGGTCAGGGGCTCAATGCCGGTCTGCGCGACATTGCAAGCCTTGCCGAAGTGCTGACGGATGCCGCACGGCGCGGTGAGGACATCGCAAGCCCGCTGGTGCTGGCGCGCTATCAGCAGTGGCGGCGGTTTGACACGACGTCCCTGGCGCTGGCGACAGATGTTTTCAACAAGCTGTTTTCCAACGATAATCCGATCCTGCGCGCCACCCGTGACCTGGGCCTCGGTCTGACCAACGCGCTGCCCAGCCTGCGCCGGGGTTTTGTGCGCGAAGCCGCGGGGCTCTCGGGGGATCTGCCGCGTCTGTTGCGCGGGCGCCCGCTCTGACCGCGCGCCCGGTGCAAGGTCACTCCAGCGGGCGCGCCTCATCCGTCAGCATCACGGGGATACCGTTGCGGATCGGAAAAGCAAGGTTTGCAGGCCGCGAAATCAGCTCCTGCGCCTCGGCGTCATATTCCAGCACCGTCTGCGTGACCGGGCATACAAGCGCCTCCAGCATGTGCCGGTCAAAAGCAGGTGTTGTGTCATTCATTGCAGTTTTTCCTCAAGCGAGCCGCCGCGTAGGGCAAACTCCATCAATGTGACCAGCGTTTCACGCCGGGTTGTAAGGCTTGGCGCTTCGAGCAGGGCCTGCTTGTCCTCGGGCTCAAAATCCAGAAGCATGGACAGCGAATTTACCAAAAGCTCATCGCCCGCCTCTTCCAGCACGCCCCAGTCCGTCGACATCCCGCGTGCATCCAGATAGCGCCCCAAGAGCCCCATCAAGGCCGCGCGATCAAACCCTTCGTCGCGCTCAGTCTGGCCAAGGTCCGCATCAAACCCGTTCCAATCGACAGAACAGCGCCGATAGGGGGTGAACCCCTCCACCTCTGCCTTCACACGAAACCGCGAAAGGCCACAAAGCGTGATGAAGTACCGCCCGTCCTCGGTCTCGGAAAACTGGGTCACGCGCCCGGCACAGCCAATAGCGTGCAAGCCCGAGCTGTCCGCATTACGGGAACTACAGGGCTGGATCATCCCGATGACCCGATGCCGAGTTTTGAGCGCATCCTCAAGCATCTGCAAATAACGTGGCTCGAAGATATGCAGAGGTAGCTTTGCCCGAGGCAGCAAGAGTGCTCCGGGCAAAGGGAAGACAGGGATTGTATCCGGCAGGTCTGCGGCTTTTATCATGACTGTGAACCTAGCGCCGCGATCGCGTCAGGCAAATATCATAGAGCTCAGTTTGCGGCGGCCATTCAGCACCACCGGATCATTCGGCTTCAGGGCCTCGAAAATGGTGAAGAGCTGGGCCTTGGCCGCGCCCTCATTCCACTCGCGATCACGCCGGAACAGTTCCAGCAGTTCATTCACTGCGTCCTCAGCCTCACCTGCTGCGTGCAGCGCCTGTGCCAGATCGAACCGGGCCTGATGGTCGTCTGGGTTGGCGTCAACTGCCGCACGCAGTTCCGCCACGGGACCTGCGTTTTCCGCCTGCCGTGCCAGTTCAATCTGGGCATGCGCGGCTTCAATTTCGGCTGCGGTGGAAATCTCGGCAGGTGCGCCGTTCAGCACCGCTTCGGCCTGATCAAGTTCCCCCAGAGCCAGATGGCAGCGGGCGAGGCCTGCATAGGCCGCGGCGTTCTTGTCGTCTTCGCCAAGGATCGCGGCAAAGACCTGCGCTGCGTCCTGGGCCGCGCCTTCTTCCAGCATCTGCTCAGCGGTCTCGATGGCCTCGCCGAGGCCACCATCGGCAGTGCTGCCTGCGGCCTCTGCGAGCTTTTGCAGGAAGGCATCGATTTCAGATTGCGGCAGCGCACCTTGGAACATGTCCACAGGACGGCCCTGATAGAACCCGACCACCGTCGGAATTGACTGAAGCGGCAGGCCCTGCTGCGCGAGTGCAGCGGCCAAACGCTGATTTTCATCAACGTTGATCTTGGCCATTTTGACCGCGCCTTTGGCCTTGGTCACCGCCGCCTCCAGCATCGGGCCCAGCGTCTTGCAGGGGCCACACCACGGTGCCCAGAAATCCACGATGACCGGAACTTCCATGGAGGCATCGACTACCTCAGCCATGAAGGTCTCTTCGGTCACATCCTTGATGAGATCGCCCGCAGGGGCCACACCGGCTCCACCGCCCAGAATGTCCATCATTGCTCCGCACTCCTTTTCGAGTCTTGCTTGCGCCCTATATGCGATTTCAGCGCCGGAAAACCAAGGGATGAGTTTTGCGTCAAGATCGCGTCCTGTCCCCGCCGCACCGGCAGGTGCGGCGCTCGGCCCAACAAAAATGCGCGCCCCTTGGGGGGCGCGTCTTTTGGCGGGAGCCTCCCCGACCTTTGATCCCGGATCTCAGAGATCAAGCGTGGCAAAGACCGGCGCATGATCGCTTGGCTTTTCCCACCCGCGCGCATTGCGCAGGATGCGGCTGGAGTGCGTGGCGTTGGTGATGTCGGGCGTTGTCCAGACATGATCCAGCCTACGCCCCTTGTCGGCGGCATCCCAGTCCTTGGCCCGATAGCTCCACCAGCTATAAAGCTGCCCTTCGGGAATATCCTTGCGCGTGACATCGGCCCAGCCGCCCGCCTCCATCACCTGCGCCAGATGTTCCACTTCGATCGGCGTGTGGCTCACCACTTTCAACAGTTTCTTGTGGTCCCAGACGTCATCCTCGCGCGGCGCGATATTGAGATCCCCGACCAGCACCGACTTCTCGGGCCGGTCCGCATGGAACCAGTCCCGCATCTCGGTCAGATAGTCGAGCTTCTGGCCGAATTTCACGTTTTTCTCGCGATCCGGCTCGTCACCGCCAGCGGGCACATAGAAATTGTGGATGGTCACACCGTTTTCCAGCCGCCCCGCCACATGGCGGGCATGGCCGAGGCTGGCAAAATCCTTGCCACCCACATCCTCGATCGGCAGCCGTGACAGGATCGCCACGCCATTATAGCCCTTTTGCCCACGTGCAATCATGTGCTGATAGCCCAACTCGCGAAATGCCTCCATCGGGATCTTCTCGACCGGGCTTTTGCATTCTTGCAGGCAGAGCACATCCGGCCCTTCTTCTTGCAGCAGCTTGATGACAATCGGTTCGCGCAGACGCACGGAGTTGATGTTCCATGTGGCAAGGGTAAAGGACATGCGGGCTCTCTATCTCTGGCAAGTGTTTGTGGGGATATTGCCTGCGCTCTGCCCAAGATACCAGTGGGGTGAATGCGGTTTCCTGCGCAATCACCCCGCCGTGAATTTGCTTGCAAAGGGCGGTGCCACATACTTTACATTGGCAAGAGCAACCCACGAACGGACTGGCCGAACCCATGGTACCGGTATTGGGGCAACGCCCCGGGCACCCCTACAAAAAGGCCTATGACTGGTGGCCACCACCGGCACCTGATGCTGCGCCCTGACGGGGCGAATTCACCACATTTAGCATCCCAAACGCCAGGAGGATTCTCATGGCACAGGCCGTTTTGCAGCCCGAGGACGCATGTGTTCTCGTCTCTTTTAGCGATGGCACATCCGCCCGCTACCCCTATATCTGGTTGCGCGACAATGACCCCGCCGGGTTTCACCCCGATACACAGGAACGGGTCACCGATCTCTCCGCGATCCCACCCGACCTCACAGCAGCATCCGTTGCGATCTCAGGCTCGCATCTCATGGTTCACTGGCAGGATGAGGCCCAGAGCAGCAGTCGCTTTGATTTGGCTTGGTTGCGCGCACATGTGCCGGGCACACGCGCTTCCGATCCGGCCCACACAGGGTTTCAATCCTGGCGCAGCGATCTGGGCGCAGACGGCATCCCGCGTGTCGTGGCGCAGGAGGTACTGACCTCGGATCGCATGCTGCGGGACTGGCTGGAGCAAACCCAGATTATCGGCCTGTCGATCGTCGAAGGGCTTGCGGACACAACCGAGGCCGGCATGGAGGTCGCGCGCCGCATCGGCTTTCTGCGGCAGACAAATTTTGGCGTCACGTTTGAGGTGAAATCCAAACCCAATCCCAACAACCTCGCCTACACCCCCATCGCCCTGCCCCTGCACACGGATCTGACCAATCAGGAACTGCCGCCGGGGTTTCAGTTCCTGCACTGTCTCGCCAATGAGGCTGTCGGGGGTGGCTCGCTCTTTTGTGACGGCTACGCCATCTCCGAGGACCTGCGCGACCAAGATCCCGAGAGTTTTGAGCTGCTCTCCACCGTCTCGGTCCCGTTTCGCTTTCACGACCATGAGACCGACATTCGCAACCGCAAGAAGGTCATCAACCTCGACGAAGAGGGCCGCGTGATCGAGATCTGCTTTAACGCGCATCTGGCGGATATCTTCGACCTAGAACCCGCATTGATGCAGCGCTACTACCGAGCCTATCGGCAGTTCATGATTATGACGCGGTCGCCTGAATACCTCGTGACACTCAAACTCAAGGGCGGCGAGATGGTTGTGTTTGACAATCGCCGCATCCTGCACGGGCGTGACGCCTTTGATCCGCAAACAGGCTATCGCCACCTACACGGATGCTACGTGGATCGTGGTGAGTTCGAGAGCCGCCTGCGCGTTTTGCACCGCACAGCCTGACACGGCAAACCCTGACACGACACAAAAAAAGGCCGGGCACGAAGCCCGGCCAGTCCAACAGGGAGGATGCATATCATGACCCGGATATGCGCGGGATCTCTCGTGTGGCTCGGCCGTATAACGTGTGTGGTCGAAACTTGTTCCACACCTGATTGTCGCTTAGGCCACCAACCGGTAACCGCCTGATTCCGTCACAAGAAGTCTCGCATTCGACGGGTCGGGCTCAATCTTCTGGCGTAGACGGTATATATGGGTCTCTAGGGTATGCGTTGTAACCCCTGCGTTGTAACCCCAGACCTCATGCAACAAAACGTCGCGGGGCACCACGCCGTCGTTGGAGCGGTAGAGGAACTTCAGGATGTTGGTTTCCTTCTCCGTCAGACGGATTTTGCGCTCGTCCTCGGTGATCAGGATTTTCATCGCAGGTTTGAACGTATAGGGCCCAAGCACAAAAACCGCGTCCTCGGACTGTTCGTGCTGGCGCAACTGGGCGCGGATACGTGCCAAGAGGACCGGGAACTTGAACGGTTTGGTGACATAATCATTGGCGCCCGCATCGAGACCCAAAATCGTGTCCGCATCACTGTCGTGCCCAGTGAGCATCAGGATCGGAGACTTCACGCCTTGTTTTCGCATCAAGCGGCACAATTCGCGCCCATCAGTGTCCGGAAGGCCCACATCAAGGATGATCAGATCGTAGATCGCTTCCTTGGCGCGTTCCATCGCGCCCTGCCCGTCGCCAGCCTCGAAGACATCGAAATCTTCGGTCATAACAAGCTGTTCGCTCAGCGCCTCGCGCAAATCCTCGTCATCATCAACGAGCAGGATTTTCTTCAACTGGGCCATCGGGTCTCTCCTGGTGTCTTGTTTTCACAGATGTGCGCAAGCTCACGAAAGAACAAGCTTTGCGGTGATCGCTTCACGTCGACGTGTCCTCTGGGGCGGAAATATTTCACTTTTGCAGCAATTGAGCATAGGAGTAGGCTCCTGATGTTACAGCCGGGAACGAAGACCTGATGAGCCTATTGCCGACAATGCTGGAGCGGATTGCCCGTGCCAGAGTGGATCTGAGGATGGGATTACCGGTGATCCTGACCACAGGTGACACCGCTATTCTTGCAATCTCGGTCGAAAGCCTGAGTGCTGCCCGCCTCGCGGATCTGCGCGATTTGGGGCAAGTGTCGCTCGCATTGACCGCGCGGCGTGCCGCCACGTTAAAGGCTCGCGTCTATGACGAGGACATCGCGCGGATCACCGTTCCGACAGATGTGGAGCTTGGCTGGATTGAGGCCATTGCTGACCCGGCAGATGACTTGCAGACGCCGATGAAGGGACCACTGACGAGTGCGCGCAGCGGTGATGCGACGCTCCCCCGCCTTGCCATCGCATTGGTGAAATCCGCGCGCCTCCTGCCTGCGACCGTCTATGTCGCCCTAGAAAATGCAAGAGACTTTGCCCTCAAACACGATTTGACTCTCCTGCCCCAATCCGCTGCTGAGCCACTCCTTTATAAAAGCTCGCCGCTGCATCCGGTTGCAGCGGCGCGCCTGCCGATGGAGGCGTCGCAGGCCGGGCGCTTGCACATCTTCCGTCCCGAGGATGGCGGTGAAGAACATTACGCAATCGAGATCGGGCGCCCGGACCGAAACACGCCGGTTCTGGCTCGGCTTCATTCTGCCTGCTTTACCGGTGACGTGCTTGGTTCACTCAAATGCGACTGCGGGCCGCAACTGCGCGGTGCTCTGGGGCAAATGGGAACGGAGGGCGCAGGCGTTCTGTTGTATCTCAACCAAGAAGGACGCGGCATTGGCCTCGCCAATAAGATGCGCGCTTATTCCCTGCAGGATCAGGGCTTTGACACAGTTGAGGCCAATCACCGGCTTGGATTTGAGGATGACGAACGCGATTTCCGACTCGGAGCTTCGATCCTGCGCGAACTGGGATTTTCATCTGTCCGGCTGATGACAAACAACCCCGGCAAGATTGCAATGATGGAGAAAACCGGCATCACGGTGGTGGAACGGGTGCCGCTGAAGGTTGGTGAAAACGAGTTCAACCGCCATTACCTGGCAACCAAAGCCAGCAAATCGGGCCACATGTTATGACCCCCTCAGATCTGGTTTTAACCCCAATTGGACTGCGTTTCATGGGGCGGAGATTTCCCTGCACTATCGGCAAAGGGGGCATTGCGCCAAACAAACGCGAAGGCGACGGGGCCACACCTGTGGGCACTCACCGCATTGTCGGGATGCTTTATCGCCCGGACCGCATCCCAGCACCGCAGGATTGGGCCACGCCGATTCTCCCCGGTGATCTGTGGTCGGATGATGGCGAAGCGCAGGACTATAATCACATGGTTCGCGCGCCTTACGCTTTCAGTCATGAGACCTTGCGCCGCGCCGATCCGCTCTATGATTTGGTGTTGCTTACGGATTGGAACTGGCCCAACTCCGTCAAAGGGCGGGGCTCGGCGATCTTTCTGCATCAATGGCGCAGGCCCGGCTATCCAACAGAAGGCTGCATTGCCTTTTCACGCCAAAACCTGCGCTGGATTGCCGAGCGCCTGCAACCGGGCGCTCGGGTCATTGTGCATTCACGCTGAATAGGCGCGTTCCCCAAAGATTGCCGAGCCGACCCGCACATGGGTGGCACCAAGCGCAATGGCGCTCTCAAAATCTCCGCTCATCCCCATGGAGAGTCCGCTTAACCCATTACGCTCGGCGATTTTGGCGAGCAGCGCAAAATGCAGGCTTGGCTCTTCATCCACCGGCGGGAGGCACATCAGCCCCTTGATCGGCAGGTCAAGCGCGCGGCATTCCTGAATGAAGCCATCAGAATCCTTGGGCAGGATACCCGCTTTCTGCTCTTCTTCACCGGTATTGACCTGAATAAACAGCTCCGGGCAGTGCCCAAGCTCCTGAGCGAGGCGCGCAAGCGTTGTGGCCAGTTTCGGGCGATCTACGGAATGAATCGCGTTGACCAATTCCATCGCCTGCCGTGCCTTGTTGGTTTGCAGGGGGCCAATGAGGTGTAGGTCCACATCTGAGAATTTTTCACGAAATTCAGGCCATTTGCCCGCCGCTTCCTGTACGCGGTTCTCGCCAAAAACCCTGTGCCCTTCCTCAAGGACAGCTTCAACCCGCTCGTTTGGTTGTACTTTGGACACGGCGATCAGTTCTACTGATCCGGGCGCGCGGCCCGCAGCGGTTTCAGCGGCGGCAATGCGGGATTTGATCTCACTCAGCGACATCTCGGCCTCGTTTAGCTAGGGGTGCTGTTTGACCGGACAAAACACTGTTTACACACAAAAGAAAAGGGCGAGCTCCGAAGAGCCCGCCCCAAGAACCGAATGGTTCCGTTCTCCAATTAGAAGGAGAAGGACACACCGAGGTCTGCTTTGGTGTTGCTCGAAGAGTCGGAGCCGATACCACCTGCGAGGGTCACACCACCGCCGAGGCCGTGGCGGAAGCCGAGACCGTATGCGGTGTCTGCGCCGGTCACACCACCGTCAGCAACCAGTGCGCGGATGGAGGTCGCGGAGGACACTTCGTAGTTGATGGATGCGGACACGGACACGTCCTGCTGGTTGTCGCCGTCGCCAACCATTACGGTGTAGCCAACTGCGCCTGCGGTGCCGTTCAGACCCAGAACCCAGTAGTCGCCTGCGGAGTCGGTGTCAGAGTAAACTGCGCCGATCGCCATGCCGTTTGCCAGGGTGTAACCCAGACCCAGCTGCCATTCTTCGTCAGCTGCAACTGCTGCGGTGTTGGTGATGACAACGGTGTCACCGTTGCTGTCGGTGAGCGTTGTGGTGTCGGCTGCCTGCGCACGGGTCTCTTTGTAGGAGAGCGATGCGGAGAAGTCACCAACATTGTAGCGCACTTTGATGGTGGTGAAGTCTTTGCTGTCAGCACCAAAACCGGTTGCCGGGCCGTTGAAGTTGGAGTTCGCTTCCAGGAAGGAAGTGAAGCCGATGCCATAACCGAAGTAGTCAACCTGGTCGCCGGAGTCCAGAACGTTGGACACGTTACCTACGTCAACACGCAGACCACCATAGGACACTGCGAAACCAGCTGCGCCCGGGCCACGACCGGAGATGTCGTTTGCATGGGAGTCTTCGTTGGCTTCAAGACGGAAGCGTGCTTCCAGCTTCACGCCAGCGTCGGTTTCCGCGATACCGGTGATGTTGACGCGCATACGCTGTTCGATGCGGGTCTCATCAGCTTGGGACTCGTCGTATGCAAGACCAAAGCGAGCGGAGCCGCCGATGGTGATTTCTGCTGCTGCGACGCCTGCGGTCGCGACCAGTGCGGTCGAAGCGAAGAGAATCTTTTTCATGGTTTTCCCTCGGGTTTGAATTTCCAAAGAAGCAATCGGCTGACGCCACTTCGCTCCTCAAGTACGCACATCCTCTCGCTCGTTTTGGGGTCATGAAGCAAGCATGTGCTGAAAGCTGAAAACCATTCATCAACCAAATGATGCATCGAGGCCACAGTCCGTTTCGGAGCAAGCCCAGCGAAAACACAGCAGAAACGAGTCTTTAAAAGAATAGGCTTGTTGGCGCATGCCCGCTTGTCTAGGAGTAGTTCAACTGCAAATTCAGGAGCGGGCCCGGTCAATATGCGTGGTATCAAGACCTTTTTCCTTCTTTCAACGCTGGCTATCACAGCCTCTTGCGGTGCATTCCGTTCGCTCGACACCAGCACAGAAGTCGATAAGTCCGATACGATCGTCCTCGCGGGCGAAGGGCGTGAAGCGCACGACGACAAGACCACAATCTGGGAAGCCTTCGGTCCGCGCAAAAGCGAACAGCGCGTTCAGGTGAATCGCTATCTTTGGGCCGCAAGCCTCGATGTGCTTGATTTCCTACCGGTTCAGTCCGTTGATCCCTTCACTGGCGTTATCATTACAGGTTACGGCACGCCGCCCGGTGGCGGTCGCGCCTATCGCGCAACGATTCACATTAAAGACCCCGCACTTGAGGCGCGCGCCCTCAATGTCGCGCTCCAAAGCCGCGGCGGCGCTGTCAGCTCTGCAACCGCGCGCGCCGTCGAGGATGCGATTCTCTCTCGTGCCCGTCAGCTACGCATGGCCGACAAGAAGATCTGACGCCTCTGCACTGGAACCCAACAAGAATACCACGTATCAGAAGCGCCGGGTCTAAAGCCCGGCGTTTTTAGTCTAAAGGACCGCTCACATGTCGCGTTACGAAGCCTCGGACATCGAAGCCAAATGGCAAAAAGCCTGGGAAGAGGCCGCCATTTTCCAAGCGAACGAAGATCACAGCAAACCCAAGTACTATGTGCTGGAGATGTTCCCGTACCCGTCAGGCAAGCTGCACATGGGCCATGTGCGCAACTACACGATGGGCGACGTGATCGCGCGCTATAAGCTGTCCACCGGCCATAACGTGCTGCACCCGATGGGATTTGACGCTTTTGGCATGCCTGCGGAAAACGCGGCGATGGCCTCGGGCGGGCACCCCAAGGACTGGACCTATTCCAACATCGGCACGATGGTCGAGCAGATGAAGCCGCTGGGCCTCTCGCTCGACTGGTCGCGCATGTTTGCCACCTGCGACCCAGAATACTATGGCCAGCAGCAGGCCTTGTTTCTTGATTTCCTTGAAAAAGGTCTGGTCTACCGCAAGAACGCCGTGGTCAACTGGGACCCCGTTGACATGACCGTTCTGGCCAATGAGCAGGTCGAGGCTGGCCGTGGCTGGCGCTCTGGCGCGCTGGTGGAACGGCGCGAGCTGACACAATGGTTCTTCAAGATCTCTGACTACTCGGATGAGCTGCTGGACGCACTCGACGGGTTGGAGAACTGGCCCGCCAAGGTGCGCCTGATGCAGGAAAACTGGATTGGCAAATCGCGTGGCCTTCAGTTCAGCTTTGAGCGCACCGATGGCGGAGAAGCGATCGAGGTCTATACGACTCGCCCCGACACGCTGATGGGCGCGAGCTTTGTTGGCATCTCGCCGGATCACCCGATTGCGAAGCAGCTTGAAGCCGAATCGCAAGAGGTTGCAGACTTTGTTGCGGAATGCCGCAAGGGCGGCACCACCGAAGAGGCGATCGAAACCGCCGAGAAGCTGGGCTACGACACCGGATTGCGCGTGCGTCACCCGCTCGACCCGAGCTGGGAACTGCCGGTCTGGATCGCCAACTTCATCCTGATGGATTACGGAACCGGCGCGATCTTTGCCTGCCCGGCGCATGACCAGCGCGACTTTGAATTCGCCACCAAATACGACCTGCCGATCATTCCGGTGATGGAACCGGTCTCAGGTGCCGACGCTCTGACCGAGGCCTATGTGCCCACCAAAGCCGAGAAAGTCCGCTACGTGCGCGGCTTTGCAGGCGCCGAAGAACAAACTGGCGAAGAGGGTGTAAACACCGCTGTCGACAAGGCCGAGGCTGAAGGCTGGGGCGAAGGCGTCACCAAATTCCGCCTGCGCGACTGGGGTCTTTCGCGTCAGCGCTACTGGGGCTGCCCTATCCCTGTCGTCCACTGCCCCGATTGCGGCGTGGTGCCGGAGAAAAAAGAAAACCTGCCCATCGCGCTGCCTTATGATGAGGACGGCAAGGCTATTGACTTCTCGGTCCCCGGCAATCCGCTGGACCGTCACCCGAGCTGGCGCAACTGTGCCTGCCCCGCCTGTGGCAAGCCCGCCCAGCGCGAGACCGACACGATGGATACTTTCGTGGACTCCAGCTGGTATTTCGCCCGTTTCACCGCACCGCGCGCAGAAACTCCGACCGATCTGGAGGCGGCCAGCTACTGGATGAACGTCGACCAATACATCGGCGGCATCGAGCATGCGATTCTCCACCTGCTTTATTCGCGGTTCTTTGCCCGCGCGATGCACATCTGCGGCCATCTGCCCGAGAGCGCCAAAGAGCCGTTTGATGCGCTCTTTACGCAGGGCATGGTGACTCACGCGATTTACGAGAATGCCGAGCGCAAGGACGACAACGGCCGCGCGATCTACCACTACCCGAGTGAGGTCGAAGAACGCGACGGCGGTGTCTTCGTCAAGGAGACCGGCGAGCGGGTCAAGGTGATCCCCTCCGCCAAGATGTCCAAGTCCAAGAACAACGTGGTCGACCCGTTGGCGATCATCTCCACTTACGGCGCCGATACCGCCCGTTGGTTTGTTCTGTCCGATTCGCCCCCCGAACGGGACGTGGAATGGACCGCCTCTGGTGCCGAAGCCGCCTATAAGCACCTGAACCGGGTCTGGAACCTCTGTGACCGCATTGGCGAGATGGACCCGGATGCCAAGGGCGAAGGCGACGAGGATCTCCTGCGCGAGATGCACAAGGCGATCCGCGATGTGACGCTGGGGGTCGAGAGCTTTGGCTTCAATGCCGCCATCGCCAAGCTTTATGGCTTCACCAACACGCTGTCGAAATCCAAAGCCAGCGCTGTGGTACAAAAACAAGCCATCAAGACGTTGGCCCAGCTGATGTCGCCGATGACACCGCATCTGTCCGAGGATATCTGGGCGCATCAGGGTGGCGAAGGTCTGATTGCCAATGCCCCCTGGCCGGTTGCGGATGAATCAATGCTGGTCGAGGACACCGTGACCCTGCCTATTCAGGTGAATGGCAAACGACGCGGCGAACTGACCGTTGCCAAGGATCTCGACAAGGCAGAGGTTGAAAAACTGGCGCTGGCGCACGAAGCTGTGCAGCGGGTGTTGGAAGGTGCCGCACCCAAGAAGGTGATCGTTGTACCGGGGCGGATCGTCAATGTCGTTGCCTGACCGACGCAAATTCCTGAAATTCACGCTGGCGCTGCCACTTGGCGCCAGCCTTTCGGCCTGCGGGTTTGAGCCGGTCTATGGCCCCAATGGCGCAGGCACTGCGCTGCGCGGCCAGATCGCGTTTCAAGCCCCAGAGACCATTGGCGCCCCGCGTGATACCGACGCCTATTACTTTGTGCGCAGGCTAGAAACCCGGCTGGGTCGTGCGGGGGCTCCGGCCTATCGTATGGATCTGACCCTTGATACCGAAGAAGTCGGTCAAGCGATCACCGCAGAGGGCAGCATCACGCGCTATTCTCTGACAGGAACCGCAGGCTACAGCCTCGTGCGCCTGTCGGACGGGCAGATCGTCGCCAGCGGCGAGGTCGAGAATTTCTCGGGCTATTCCGCCAGCGGCACCACGGTGCAAACCCTCGCCTCAGAGACTGACGCACACGAACGCCTGATGGTGATTCTCGCCGATCAGATCGTGACCCGGCTTTATGCGGTGCCCGGATTGGGCCGCGCAGAGGGCGCATGAAACTCAGCCCGCGCGAGGCCGAGGGCTATTTCGCCCGTCCCGACCCCGGCAAGACCGGGCTGTTGATCTACGGCGCGGACGCGATGCGTGTTTCGCTCAAACGCCAGCAGATGCTGGCCGCCCTCCTTGGTCCCGGTGCCGAGGAGGAAATGCGCCTCACACGCATGCCCGCAAGTGATCTGCGCAAAGACCCGGCCCAATTGCTGGACGCGGTCAAGGCGGTGGGCTTCTTTCCCGGCATCCGCGCAGTGTTTGTCGAGGATGCCAATGACACCGCAACCCCGGCGATCACCACTGCGCTGCAGGAATGGCAGCCGGGTGACGCGCAGATCGTGGTCACGGCCGGGCAGCTCAAGGCGTCGTCGAAACTGCGCAAAGCCTTTGAAACGCATACCAACGCCTACGCCACGGGTATCTATGACGACCCGCCCTCGCGCTCCGAAATCGAGCGCATCTTGGGCGAAGCAGGCATGCGCGATGTGCCCGGTGACAGCATGTCGGCGCTGACGGATATCGCCAATGAGATCGGCCCCGGCGATTTCTCCCGCATGATCGAAAAGCTGAGCCTCTATAAACATGGCGATAGCACACCGCTGACGTTGGAGGACATTAGCGCAGTCGCACCGCAATCCACCGAGGCCGCATTGGATGATCTGCTGAATGTAGTGGCCGAAGGGCGCAGCACCGATATTGGTCCCGTGTTACGCCGACTTCAGGCACAGGGCACCAATGCGGTGACACTCTGTATCGGGGCGACCCGGCATTTTCGCACGCTTTACACCATCGCCGCCCACCCCGGCGGTCCCGCGCAGGGCATCGGCGGCTTACGCCCGCCACTATATGGCAAGCGGCGCGACCGCATGCTGCGACAGGCGCAGGGCTGGGGCGCGCAAAAGCTGCAAAACGCGCTGACGATTCTGACCGACACCGACCTGCAACTGCGCTCCGCCGGGCAAAGTGCACCGGCACAGGCTCTGACCGAACGTGCAATGATCCGGTTGGCCATGCTGGCTCGGTCACGCTAAACTGCGCGGCGTCAGGACGTGACGCAGCGCTTGACCTTTCTCGCACTCGTAGCAAACCTGCCCGCAAGCGAGCGAGGAGAATTTTCCATGTATAAAGTGATCGGCTTCCCACTGACCCGCACATTTCGAGTGCTCTGGGCGCTGGAAGAACTGGGGCAAGCCTATGAATTGACCCCGGCAAAGCCACAAAGCGATGAAGCACGGGCTGCCAATCCTTCGGGCAAGATCCCGGTTTTGATCGAGGCCGGTGAAAGCATCACCGATTCTATGGCGATCATCACTTATCTGGCGGACAAACATGGGGCTCTGACGGCGCCTGCGGGCACCTTGGCACGCGCCAAGCAGGATTCGATCACCAATATGATAAATGACGAGATGGACGCGACCCTCTGGGCCGCTGCCCGTCACACCTTTGTCCTGCCCGAAGAGCACCGGGTTCCAGAGGTCAAAACCTCGCTGCGGTGGGAATTTTCCAATTCGATAAAACGGGTTGAGTCCCGGCTGACAGATGAGTTTATCGCAGGCGATCAATTCACCATTGCTGATATTCTGCTCACTCATTGTCTCAATTGGGCACGGGGCGCGAATTTCGATGTCGAGAGCGAAGCCCTGCTAGATTATGGCAAACGCATGCGTGCACGTCCTGCCTTTCAGCGTGTTGCAGAACTGGTCAAGTAACGTGCAGCCGCTTGCCCGGCCCAGCGACCTGTGGCAAAGCAGGCAGTCAGCAGATAGCCGCCTGTAGGTGCATCCCAATCCAGCATTTCCCCGGCGCAGAACGTGCCGGGGATCGCTTTTAGCATCAGACCGTCATCGAGCGCATCACGGCGTACACCGCCCGCAGTCGAGATCGCCTCATCTATCGGGCGTAAGCCTGCGTGACGCACTGGCAGATGTTTGATGACACGCGCCAGGTCCTGCGCACCCTGCGGGAGCGGGCGGCCAAACTCCTGCAGCAACGCCATTTTTACGGGAGTGATCTTCAGCACCCGGCGCATATGGTTGGCCCAACTGGCCTTGCCGCGCGGTCGCGCCAGACGTGTTGCAAGGTCATCTTCAGTCAGATCCGGTGCAAGATCTACGAACAAGTCATGCCCTTCGCGCAGCGCAGGTGTCAGCGCGTATAGTCCGCCACCCTCGATGCCGCGCTTTGCAAGCGTCGCCTCGCCGCGTCCCTGCAGATCGCCCGCCTGCCACGCAACGGCCTTGAGCGCCGCTCCGAAATGCGGGGTCATGTGGTCGCTCCACGAGATCGAGAGCGCAGCATTTGAAGGCTGAAACGGAGCCAGCGCCACGCCGCGTGCCGCCAGTGTCGCCGCCCATGCGCCGTCGGACCCAAGCCGCGCCCAGCTTGCTCCGCCCAGCGCAAGTATGGTCGCACGCGCGCGAATAAACTGTGGCCCTGCGGCGGTTTCAAACTTCAATTGCCCGTCCTGCCAGCCGCTCCAACGCCAGCCAAGCTGCCGGATCACGCCATGACTGTCCAATTCCGCGAGCCATGCCCGCAACAGAGGCGATCCTTTCATAACGGTAGGAAAGACCCGCCCCGTAGAGCCTGTAAACAGCTCCTGCCCCAATCCACGCGCCCAATCCTGCACCGCGGCTGCATCAAAAGCCCGGATCATCGGCCCCAGCCACTCTGCTGCTTCACGGTAATGCTCCAGCAACGCCTCACAAGGTTCGTCCTTGGTCAGGTTCAGGCCGGATTTCCCTGCCATCAGGAATTTGCGGGCTGGTGAGGGCTTGGCCTCAACCAACAGAACCCGGTGACCCTGGCGTGCGATTTCGCCCGCAGCCATTAACCCGGCCGGGCCACCACCGATCACGACTGCATCCCAGTCCTGCATGCTTTTGCCTCTTGCTTGCCTTCGCGATGTGGGATCTGCCGGAAGCATATGCCCGCAGCCCTTACATCCCACGTCCTGCCGGTCATCACCAGACATGATGCGCGCCTGCGTCTGCACAGATCCCTCACAGTTGCAGCGGACGCGCCTATGGTGCCACTCTTGCAAAACACGTATAGCGATGCCGGGATTGAAACCGCCCCACGCATTTGACATAGAAATACACCGCCATGATCCGACAGTTTTTCGACTATTATCGCCCGTGGAAGACCCTGTTCTTTCTCGATTTTGGCTGCGCCGTCGCTTCCGGCTTATTGGAGCTTGCGTTCCCTGTGGCCATCAAAGGTTTTATCGATGTTTTGCTCCCGCGTGGCGATTTGTGGCTCACGGTTCTAGCCGCGATTGGCCTGCTGGCTATCTATCTGGTCAACTCCGGATTGATGGCCATTGTGATCTACTGGGGGCACAAGCTGGGCATCAACATCGAAACCGAGATGCGTCGCAAAGCCTTTGACCAGCTGCAACGGCTGTCGTTTTCCTATTTCGACAAAGTCCGCACCGGCAAACTGGTCGCGCGCGTGACCCGCGATCTGGAAGAAATCGGCGAGGTTGCGCACCACGGCCCCGAAGATCTCTTTGTCGCGCTTATGACCTTTATCGGCGCGTTTCTCATGATGCTGATGATCGACATGCGTCTTGCGCTCATTACCGCGACGATTTTCCCGCTCTGCGTAATTATCGTAATGGTCTTTGGTGGGCGCATGACGCGCACATGGCAGGCGATCTATTCTCGCGTCGCGGATTTCAATATTCGCCTTGAGGAAAATGTCGGTGGTATTCGCGTGGTGCAGGCCTTTGCCAATGAAGAGCATGAAAAGCGACTCTTTGCCGACGATAACGCCCGCTACCGCGACACCAAGCTTGCGGCCTATAAGGTCATGGCCGCCTCCTCGACCATCAACTATATGGGCATGCGCTTTGTGCAGGTTCTGGTGATGGTGGCAGGCGCAATCTTCGTGCTGCGCGGAGAGCTGACAACCGGCGGCTTTGTCGCCTTCCTGTTGCTGGTCGGGCTGTTCTTTCGCCCACTCGAAAAAATCGCTGCCGTGATCGAACTTTACCCACGTGGGATTGCCGGGTTTAAACGATATCTGGAGCTTCTGGCCATTGAGCCAGAGGTGGAAGACAGCCCCGATGCCCGCCCTGCCCCCAATCTGCGCGGCGCAGTTCGGTTTGAAAACGTGACCTTCGGCTATGACCAAGAGCGCCCGGTGCTCGACGGGATCTCGCTTGATGTCGCCGCTGGCGAAACCGTGGCCTTTGTCGGCCCGTCCGGCGCGGGCAAGACGTCGCTATTGGCGCTGGTGCCACGTTTCTATGAACCCCAGTCTGGCCGGGTGCTGATCGACGGGCATGATATTCGCGCGCTTACTTTGCGCTCCTTGCGCACGCAGATCGGGATCGTCAGTCAGGATGTATTCCTGTTTGGCGGCACGCTGCGCGAAAACATCGCCTATGGACGATTGGACGCCACCGAAGAAGAAATCCGCCTCGCCGCCGAAAAAGCCCGCCTGAGCGATATGATCAATCAATTGCCAGACGGGCTTGATACTATCGTGGGCGAACGGGGCGTAACGCTCTCGGGCGGGCAGAAACAACGTGTGGCCATCGCCCGGATTTTCCTGCGCAACCCGCCAATCCTCATTCTGGATGAGGCCACTTCCGCACTTGATACCGAGACCGAACGCCAGATCCAACGAGCCCTCGAAGATCTCTCGGTCGGGCGCACGACATTTGTGATCGCCCATCGGCTCAGCACGATCCGCGATGCGGACCATATCGCCGTGATGGAAGCCGGGCGCATTGTAGAAGTTGGCACCCATACGGAACTCCTCGCCCGAAATGGGAGCTATTCAAGGCTGAGTGCTGCGTGAAACAAATAAGCGGGCCGGTGAGATCCCACTCACCGGCCCGCATCATTAATACCCTAAGCTTAGCGCGTGACGTGGTCGCGGGCGAGCATGTGGTAGACCACGCCCCCCAGAAGCGCGCCAATTACCCAATTGTAGCCTGACAGGAAGGCAAACCATGGCACCCAGACGGTTGCGACCGAGAAGATCGCCGCCAGCCCAAAGGCCTTGACCGCTGCACCGTTCCAACCCTCGTTGTAATGATAGGTGCCGCCATCCATGTTATAGAGATCATCTACGTTGAGCTGTTCTTTGCGGTGGACGTAGTAATCCACGATCATGATCCCAAAGATCGGGGCGAGCGTTGCGCCGAGTGTATTCACAAAACCGCCGATGCCGAACTGACTAATAAAGCTGGTCCAGAAGCCGCCAATGACCAGCGCAAACACCGATGTAATCAGGCCCGCTTTGCGAAAGCTGATCTTTTCAGGAGACAGGTTGGCAATACCATTCACCGCAGGGATGAAATTTGCCACGAGGTTGATGCCGACTGTTGCCGCAAAGAAGGTGATCGCTGCGATGATGCCCAGCAGCACACTGTCCGTGCGCTCCACAATTTCAGCCGGGTTGATGATCGCCTCGCCGTAAACCACCGCCGCACCACCGGTCGTCAACAGGGCCAATGCTGAGAACAGGATCATGTTGAAGGGCAACCCCGCAAGGTTTCCGAGCACCATCGTCGGCTTGTCCTTGGCGTAGCGGGAAAAGTCGCTGAAGTTGATCATCACCGCCGCGAAATAGGCGACCATCGTGCCAACGATGGCAATAAACCCTTTGAATTCAGTCCAGAAAGTGCCCTCTGGATTGGCAAAGATGGTAGCCGTCGCCGCCAACAGCTGCCCGTCCGAGCGCTGCCAAAGTACAGCCAGCAACCCGATCATGACCAGATAGACAAACGGCCCCGCGATATTGAGGAAGGTCTCTACCCAGCCCATGCCGCGCCAGAAGATCACGATGTGAAACGCCCAGACCATCACAAACGAAATCCAGTCGATCCCTGTGAGGCCCAGTATCTCCGCACCTCCGCCAAGGCCGGTAATCGACCGGATCAACAGCGCCAATGCGGTTGAGGCAAAATAGACCTGCACCCCATACCAGAACACCGCAACCGTTGCGCGCAATACTGCAGGCAACTTCGCGCCCTGTGTACCGAGGCTCGCGCGTGCCAGCACCGGGTAAGGAATGCCATATTTCTCACCCGCAGCGCCGGAGAGATTCACCATCCACATCACAAAGACCCCAGAGGCAATCAGCGCTGCAAACGCTGTCCAGCCGCCAACCCCATAGGAGATGAACAGCGACGCCACCAATGAGTAGCCAAAGAGCGACTGCACATCATTTGCCCAGATGTTGAAAATGGCAAACCAGCCCCAGGTTTTTTCATCCTTGCCAACAGGGTTGAGTGTATTGCCGTCCGGGTCCAGCGTATCGCCGCTGGTCACATGTATTTCATCAGTTGCGGTCATGTTTTTCTCCCTAAAGCCCCGTGCCCGGGCGACCGTCAACCGGGCCACCTCATTCATGCGATTATTGAGCTTGCAACTGACATGTTAGAAGGTATTCTAGAAACTACACTATAAAAAATTTTAGGTAGGACCTTACGGGAACTCTAGGAAATACCGCATGAGGGTCTGTCGATGAACCAGATGCAGGACGGCCAGCTTCTAGCAGAGCAGGCACAAGAGGCGCTTTGGGATGCGCTCCGCAACGGCACTCTGCGCGACGGGCAATTTCTGTCTATGTCTCAACTGGTTGAGATCCTTGAGTTTCCCCTTGCCGCGACTCGTGAGGCCGTGAAACAGGCGTGCTCACAAGGGCTGTTGACCACATGGCCCAAGCGCGGCGTACAGGTGATGGAAGCCCGCTCTGAAACGATCCGTGACTGTCTCGACTTTCGGATGGTGCTTGATCAGGAAGGCGCACGCAGGCGGATTCAGCAGGGCGACCTGACCGGGCTGGATACTTTGCGTGCGCAACATGAGGCGCTTCGCGACGCTGCTGCAAATAGCACTGCCAGCGATCTGCCGCCGAAAGCGATCGGGATTGATTTGTCGCTGCATGACTATCTGGCGGCGGGGTTGAATAATCCGCAATTGGCAGCGGCTTGTAGTGCCAATCGCATGCGTATGGCCATTATCCAGAATGTGCGCCCCTTCCTTCAGGTGCGGATTGTGTCCGCAATGGAAGAGCATCTTGCGATTATTGAAGCATTGCAGAGCGGGGACACAACCGCTGCAACCGATGCGATCCGCCATCATTGCGAACAAACTCTGCAATGGTGGGGCGTGGATTAGAGCCGCTCTTTTCTATCGCCAAAATCAGAACACCCCACCCGAAGACTCCCGGCTTTCGGTATTTTAGGCGCGCTCTGCGCTTCCAGAAATTTCGCCCTTAGGTGGAACTATTTTATTCACGTCTGCGTTGGGTCAACGCGCCTCCATCGGGCGCCAATAGTTGATTTATAGAACAAAGGGATCATTGGATGCAGGGATTGATTAAACGCCTCGGCCTCAGAACCGACCCATATATTTTCTTCATCTCCGCCATTTTTACAGCCCTATTTGTGCTCGCTCTGGTGATCGCTCCCGAAGAGATCGGCAACGCCTTTGCAGTGGGGCGCGCATGGATTGTTTCCCGGCTTGGCTGGTTTTTCATACTAGGTGTCAACGTCTGGCTCGGCTTCTTGATCTGGGCAGCGATGAGCCGCCACGGCCATATCCGCCTTGGGCCGCGGAACTGTCGACCGGACTACTCCAGCCTGTCATGGTTCACCATGTTGTTTGCCGGTGGGATCGGCACCGTTTTGATGTTCTGGGGTGTCGCTGAACCCATCAGCCATTTCTCCAACCCGCCGCTGCCGGGGGTTGCACCGCATTCTGAAGAGGCCGCGCGCGATGCGATGTCCATCGCGATCTACCATCTGGGCTTGCACACATGGACCATCTTCGCCCTTCCGGGGCTGGCCTTTGCCTATTTCATCAACCGTTATGATCTGCCGGTACGTGTGAGTTCCGTTTTCTATCCGCTCCTCAGAGAGCGCATCTATGGCCCATGGGGCAAAGCCATTGATATCGTTTCTATTCTTGGCACTTTGTTCGGTGTCGCCGTGTCGCTGGGCCTTGGTTCATCACAAATTGCGGCAGGCCTGTCCGCGCTCTTTGGCTGGGATGCGGGTGTGCCGCTCAAGGTCGCCATTCTCGCGGTACTCACCGGGGTTGCAGTAATCTCGATCGTGGCGGGCCTCGACAAAGGGGTGAAGCTGCTCTCCAATATCAACATCGGGATGGCAGTTGGCCTGATGGTGTTTGTGCTGGTCACCGGATCGACGCTGTTCCTCTTGCGCGGCATGGTCGAAACGCTCGGCCTCTATCTCAGCAACTTGCCGAGGCTCGCCTTTTGGAACGACATGCTGGCCAATACCAATCCAGATAACGGCGACTGGGGCTGGCAGGGCAGCTGGACTGTATTCTATTGGGCGTGGACTGTGACATGGTCGCCCTTCATCGGCCTGTTTGTGGCGCGTATCTCGCGTGGGCGCACCATTCGTGAGTTCGTGTTCGGCGTCCTGATGGCACCTTCGCTCTTTACCTTGGTGTGGTTCTCCATCTTCGGCTGGCAGGCCATGGAAATCGACGGCCTTGGTGTCGCCGCCCGTGCGGCATTGGGTGATCAGGCCGGAGCACTGAGTGCAGCCGTTTCCGAATCTGTCCCACTTGCCATGTTCGCGTTCTTTGAGAACTTTCCCTTCGCCACTTTTGTGCAGGGCATTGCGGTGTTGGTGGTTGCGATCTTCTTTGCCACCTCATCTGACTCGGCCTCTCTGGTGGTCGACATGCTCTGTACCGGCTCGTCCAAGCCCGGACCGGTCCAACAGCGCGTGTTCTGGGGCGTCTCAGAAGGGTTGGTGGCTGCGATGCTGCTGATACTGGCCGGGGATCTGGGACTTACGGCTTTGCAACAGGTCATCACTGTGGTCGGACTGCCGATCTTCTGCCTCGTGTTCATGATGATCCCCTCACTCATCCGAGGGTTCCGTAATGAGGATATCGACCATATCACCATCGGGAAACGGCCGGGCCTGAGAGAGTTCTGACTGGAAAGCCATTACAGAGCCACAAAAACTCAGAACCGGCTTAACCGGACAAAGCCTGTGATCGGCCCCACTGCGGGCCGATCTTAAGATATCAAAGCACAAGCCACAGCCACATCATCGGGCCACATGTGACGTGTCGAAGGATGCATTCTATCCGGTTTGTTTTTTGCACTGGACCAAGGGGGCTTATCTGCAGCGGCCGAGATCCGACGGTTTTCCGTCGGTCACATGCTCAAAACCGGGTGATGACGGTCGCGCCAACTGACTGGAATTTATCCATATTCATCAACGCTGATGGGGCTTCTTCAAGGCTGATTTCACGACCCACAAGTTTCTTTGGATCAAGTTTTCCCGAACCGATCATATCCAGCATGGCACCATAGCGATGCGCTTGCATCCCGTGAGACCCGAGGATTTCCAGCTCCTGCCCAATCACTTTTGCCATCGGAACCTGAGGGGAGCTATGTGCACCCAACATAAGGCCCACCTGGACGTGTTTACCACGCGGGCGCAAATTCTGGATAGAATTGAAACAAGTCACCGGATGCCCCAACGCATCCAAGGAGACATGCGCGCCGCCACGGGTCAATTCGATCACCGCCTCAGCCACATCCGCCACCTGAGCACCGTTGATGGCGGCAACCGCACCAAGCTCTCTGGCGAGCGCCAGTTTGTCATCGTCTATATCAATGGCGATGGCATTTGCCCCAACTGCATGGGCGATCATGACGGCCGACAAACCCACTCCGCCGCAGCCATGCACCGCAACCCATTGTCCAGCGCCAACTTTACCCTGATCGACGACAGCTCGGAATGAGGTTGCGAAACGACAGCCAAGGCTCGCGGCGGTCGCGAAATCCATAGCATCCGGCAGCGCCACCACATTCAGATCCGCCTGATGAATGCCAACGTATTCCGCAAATGACCCCCAGTGCGTAAACCCCGGTTGCTGCTGGTTGAGGCATACCTGTTGCTGGCCTGCGTGACATTCTGGGCATGAACCGCAGGCCGAAATGAATGGCACAGTCACACGATCACCGACCTTCCAGTTGGTCACGCTCCTGCCCACCGCTTCGATCACGCCAGCCAATTCGTGACCGGGTACATGTGGCAGATCAATGTCGCTGTCGTGCCCCATCCATCCATGCCAATCTGATCGGCACACACCAGTTGCCTCCACCTTGATGACCACACCATCAGGTTCTGGCGTCGGATCATCTACTGAGACGACCTTTGGAGCCTGTTCGAATTTCTCGTAGAGGACGGCTTTCATCGCGGCTGACCCTTCTGTAACGCGCTTGGATTGAGGTCACTCTACCCCGCAACAGCAAAATTACTTTGCCAATCTCCTCTGATCTGAAACAAAATGAGGCAGAACCCACTCGAATCCAGAAACAACGCAGAGGTTTCTGCCCCATGCCCGATATTGATGCCGCAAACGCCAAGATACTGTCTCTGCTGCAGGAGGATGGCCGCATGACCAATGCCCGTCTGGCTGAGCATTTGTCGATGAGCGAGACACCCTGCTGGCGTCGACTAAAACGGCTGGAAGACAGTGGCATTATCGAAGGCTATCAGGCCAATCTCAATCGTCGCAAACTGGGCCTTGGTGTCATGGCGTTTGTGCAGCTCAGCTGTTCAGAGCACGATCAAGCGGCCACCGCTGAGTTCCAGCGTATCGTAGAGATCACTCCCAACATCCTTGCCTGTCACAACACGACCGGGGCGGACGATTTCCTGTTGGTCGTGGTGGCGCGCGATCTGGATGACTACAGCCGGTTTATTGACACAACGCTGCGCCAACTACCGGGTGTGACCAGCATTCGATCCAACCTGTCGCTTAAAGAGATGAAATCGTCGAGCAAACTACCCGTCGAAATCAGCCGCAGCTGATCGCCTTTGCAAGAGGCTGGCAGCCATTCAGTTGCGCGACGACTCCCGCTCTATCCTTGCCAAGTGAAGAAACTTCGAGCAGGTTTTACTATAAGTTACCGATCACATAGAAGCGACAGCCCCCGTAGCGTGCGACAATGCACTGCGTTGGGGGAGCATATTTATTGGGTGGACAATGAAAACACCGCTGATTTTCGACGGTCACAACGATCTCCTGCTGCGCCTTCATAATGGCGATGTGAGCTTGGACGATGCCGGGGTTTTAGGGGGAGGAGGGCGTCAGATTGATGTCCAGAAAGCCCAAACCGGGGGATTTGCGGGCGGTTTTTTCGCAATCTTCATTCCGGGCGGAGATTCCCTTTCTCATGATGATGAGATGATGAAGGATTCCTATGATTTGCCACTGCCTGCGATGGTAGACTGGCAAGACGCGATCAAGGTTGCCTTGTCTCAGGCCTCAATCTTGATCGAGTTGGAGCGCCGGGGCGCTGTGCGCATCTGCCGTTCCACCGCAGATATTCGTGCCGCCATGAAGGAGGGCCGTATGGCCGCGATCCTGCATATGGAAGGCGCCGAAGCGATCGACCCGGAGTTCAATACGCTGGAGGTTCTACATGCGGCGGGCCTACGCTCGCTGGGGCCGGTCTGGAGCCGCCCGACGTTGTTTGGGCATGGTGTACCGTTTCGCTTTCCTTCCAGTGGTGACACTGGCGAAGGGCTGACACCCGACGGCATTCGCCTGATCAAACGCTGCAACGAACTGCGGGTAATGATCGATCTGTCGCATATGAACGAAGCAGGCTTTTGGGATGTCGCCCGCATCAGCGACGCGCCCTTGGTTGCAACACATTCGAACGCCGGGGCCCTGACGCGCCACAGCCGCAATCTCTCAGACCGCCAATTGCATGCGATCCGCGAGAGTGACGGGATTGTGGGACTGAACTTTGCCGTCGCTTTCCTGCGAGAGGACGGGCGGATGGACGAGAACACGCCAATTTCGCGAATGCTCGATCATCTGGACTATCTGATTGCGGAAATGGGTGAAGACCGGGTTGGCATGGGGTCCGATTTTGACGGTGCGACGGTGCCCGCGGAAATCGGCACCATCGCGGGATTGCCTGCCTTGCGCGAGGCCATGATCCAGCGCGGCTATGATGCCGCACTGATGAAGAAACTCTGCCATGAAAACTGGCTGCGTGTCCTTGGGGAAACCTGGGGAGAATAACAAAAAGCCGAAGAAAAAATCGGCACCATAATAACCAAATCACAAACAGGGAGTTCATTACATGAACGTGTTTACAAGACTGATTAGCTCGGCGGCTCTGGGGTTGGCCATGGGGATCACTGCACTGCCAGCATTATCCGCCACGCCGGACAATATGCTGGTGATCGCAAATCGCATCGACGACATCACCACGCTGGATCCAGCCCAGAGTTTTGAGTTTGCGGGCGCAGACGTCATCCGCAATATCTACGGCAAGCTGGTGAATTTCGACCCATCCAATCTCGACGCAGGTTATCAGCCCGACCTAGCAGAAAGCTGGACAGTCTCAGAAGATGGCAAGACGATTACTTTCACCATGCGTGAGGGCGTGAAGTTCCATTCCGGCAATCCCGTGCGCGCAGAGGATGCGGCCTTCTCGCTCCGACGGGTTGTCAAACTGAACAAAACGCCTGCGTTTATCCTGACGCAATTTGGCTTCACGCCTGAAAACGTGGATGACGTCATCACTGTCGACGGCAACACTCTGTCGATCACCACCGACAAACGCTATGCGACTTCGTTTGTCTTGAACTGTCTGACAGCAACGCTAGGCGCAATTGTCGACGAAAAACTGGTGATGGAGCACGAAAAAGACGGCGACATGGGCAACGAGTGGCTGATGACCAACTCTGCTGGGTCCGGCCCCTACACGCTGTCCTCTTGGAAGCCCAAGGAAAGCGTCACGCTGACTGCCAACCCAGATTACTACGATGGCGCACCTGCGATGCAGCGCGTTATCGTGCGTCACGTTCAGGAAAGCGCGACCCAGCGCCTGATGCTGGAACGCGGCGATGTCGACGTGGCGCGCGACCTGACGCCCGCTGATGTGGATGGCCTTGACGGCGTTGAGGGTGTCGGAGTCCAGCGCGAGATGCGTGGCCGCCTGATGTATGTGTCTTTCAACCAGAAACACCCCGAACTGTCGAAGCCACAGGTGCGTCAGGCGCTGAAGTACTTGATCGACTATGATGGGATGGAAAACAGCTTTCTCAAGAACTGGTATGTGAAGCACCAGAATTTCCTGCCCAAAACCTATCTAGGTGCGGTGGATGAAAATCCGTTCTCGCTCAATCTGGAAAAAGCAAAAGACCTGCTGGCAGAGGCGGGCGTCGCTGAAGGCATGGAGCTGACCGTGGGTGTGCGCGAAGCACAAGAGCGGCTGGAAATTGCACAATCGTTGCAAAACACCTTTGCGCAGGCAGGCATCAAGCTGAACCTTGAGGTGGGCACCGGCAAGCAGATCCTTGGGAAATACCGGGCGCGTGAGTTGGACATCTACCTCGGCGCATGGGGTCCGGATTACCCTGATCCGCAGACCAATGCGGGCACCTTTGCTTACAATCCAGACAACTCTGATGAGGCCAATGCCACCGGTCTCTTGGCATGGCGCAACGCATGGGACACCGGTGGGTTGACCACTGAGGTCGAGGCGGCTGTGGTTGAAGGCGACACTGAAAAGCGTGCTGAGATGTATCACCAGATTCAGGCTCAGTTCCGTGAAACCTCACCCTTTGCAATCATGTTCCAACTGGTCGAACAGGCCGGCATTAGCGAAAATGTCGAGGGCCTGAACCTTGGCGGTGCGATCACCGCTGCGGCGTATTGGGACGTGACCAAGTAAGATGGCGTTCTACAGCAACGTCCCGAAGAGGCAGCCTTGGCTGCCTCTTCCCCCATGGGCGCGAAGCATGGGGATTACCCTGCTTTCCGTGTCGATCACCATGCTCGGGCTTTTGTTCGTCACCTTCCTGATCGGGCGCGTCATGCCGATTGATCCGGTTCTGGCGGTTGTTGGCGAACGGGCGAGCGAAGAGCAATACAATGCCGTCTATCAAGAGCTCGGCCTTGATCGTTCGCTCATTGTTCAGTTTTTCTACTACGTCGGGGATGTGTTGCAGGGTGATTTCGGCAAATCGCTCCTGACCGCGCGCCCGGTGTCGCAGGACATCGTGCGTGTCTTTCCCGCCACGTTTGAGCTGGCAACCATCGGCATCATCTTCGGCTGTGTGCTCGGCATACCCCTTGGGGTCATCGCAGCTGTACGCCGGGGGAGCTGGGTCGACCAGATCGCTCGCGTGGTCGCGCTTGTGGGTTATTCGATGCCGATTTTCTGGCTGGGTCTGATGGGGCTTTTGCTGTTTTACGGCATGCTCGGCTGGGTCGGCGGCCCCGGACGGCAAGGGATCTTCTACGAAGATATGATCCCGTCGGTCACTGGCATGATCCTAGTGGATTCGATTATCGCAGGCGACTGGGGTGCCTTTTGGGATGCCTTTTCCCATATTGTGCTGCCCGCATCGATCTTGGGCTATTACTCGCTGGCCTACATCAGCCGGATGACGCGCTCTTTTATGCTGGAGCAGCTCTCGGCAGAATATATCACCACCGCACGTGTCAAAGGCATGAGCGAATGGGCCGTGGTCATGCATCATGCGTTCAAGAACATTCGCGTGCAGCTCATCACGGTGATCGCCCTGTCTTATGCCAACCTTCTGGAAGGGTCGGTTCTGACCGAGATCATCTTCTCGTGGCCGGGGATCGGAAACTACATCACCACGGCACTGCTGTCGGCAGATATGAACGCGGTGCTGGGCGGCACTGTCGTTGTGGGGCTGGTGTTTATCGTTCTCAATGTCTTTTCCGACCTCCTCTACAAAGTCTTTGATCCGAGGTCGAAATGAGCATCCAGAGCATGACACTTCGAGAGTGGCTTTTGTCGGAGACCCCCACGTCGCGCCGTCAGGCCAGACTGGCCGCTTATTACAAGGGTTGGCTGACGTTGCGGGCCAATCACATGGCGATGGCGGGGCTTGCCATCATTGTGCTGCTGGTTGGCGTTGCCATATTCGCGCCGCTGCTTGCGCCGCATGATCCCTATTATCAGGATCTGGGGAACAGGTTGCAGCCCCTGGGCACCGAGGGGCATATCCTCGGGACGGATTCACTGGGTCGCGACATCCTGAGCCGTTTGATCTGGGGGGCGCGGATCACGCTTTATATCGTGGCGCTGGTGGCGATGATCGCGCCCATTGTCGGTCTGCTGGTCGGAACCGTTTCCGGGTACGCGGGCGGCTGGGTCGATATCGTGCTGATGCGGGTGACGGATATTTTCCTCGCATTTCCCCGCCTTGTGCTGGCGCTGGCCTTTGTGGCGGCGCTCGGGGCCGGGATCGAGAATGCGGTTCTGGCAATCTCGCTCACAGCGTGGCCACCTTATGCGCGTCTGGCGCGGGCTGAAACCTTGACCATCCGTTCATCGGATTTCATCAGCGCGATCCGGTTGCAAGGGGCGGGGCCGCTTCTGATTATCACCAAACATATATGGCCGCTGTGCATTAGTTCGCTGATCGTGCGGGTGACGCTGGATATGGCAGGGATCATTCTGGCGGCGGCGGGCCTTGGCTTTCTGGGTCTTGGTGCGCAACCGCCAAGCCCCGAATGGGGCGCGATGATTTCCGAGGGGCGTCGGTTCATTCTGGATTACTGGTGGGTCGCCACCATGCCCGGTCTTGCCATCTTTGCCGTTTCGCTGGCCTTCAACCTGTTGGGGGATGGTCTGCGCGATGTGCTTGATCCAAAGGATAGCAGCTCATGAGCACGCTTCTGGATATTGAAAACCTCTGGGTGAAGTTCCCGACCCGCAGCGGCATGTTCGATGCAGTGCGCGGCGTGAGCTTTTCGCTCGGCAAGGAACGGCTTGGCATCGTGGGCGAAAGCGGCTCTGGCAAATCCATGACCGGGCGCGCCATCCTGCGACTGATCCGCAAACCCGGCATTGTCGAGGCCGGCCATATCAACCTACATGACACCAACCTTCTGGACCTGTCTGAGCGTGACATGCGCAAGGTGCGGGGCGAGAAGATTTCCATGGTGATGCAGGATCCCAAATTCTCGCTCAACCCGGTTGTCACGGTGGGCGATCAGATCATCGAGGCTTATCGCTTGCATGCCAAGGCCAGCAGGGCAGAGGCCCGCACCAAGGCCGTCGAGATGCTGGAGGCGGTGTCGATCCGTGACCCCGAACGGGTGATGAAAGCCTATCCGCACGAGATGTCGGGCGGCATGGGCCAACGCATCATGATCGCGATGATGCTGATCCCGAACCCGGAAATATTGATCGCTGATGAACCCACATCGGCGCTGGATGTTTCCGTACAGGGGCAGGTTCTGTCCATCATGGACAAGCTGGTGCGTGAACGTGGCATGGGGCTGATTTTCATCAGTCATGATCTCAATCTGGTGTCGCAGTTCTGTGACCGGGTGCTGATTATGTACGCGGGCCGCATCATCGAGGTCTGCGATGCGGATAAGCTTCATGAGGCTCAACATCCCTATACTCAGGGGCTCTTGGGGTCGTTGCCGCGGTTCGATCAACCCAAGGCGCGGCTGCAGGTGCTGGATCGCGACCCCGCATGGCGAGACGCCGCAAGCGTGGAGGGCAGACCATGAGCACAGCCATCGACATCAAAGGGTTGAACGTCTACTTTGGGGACAGTCACAACCTCTTTCACGCCGTCAAAAGTGCTACTTTTGCGGTGGAAAGCGGCGCGAGCTTTGGTCTTGTGGGCGAATCTGGATCAGGAAAATCCACGATCCTGAAGGCGATCACCGGCCTTGCGCCCTATTGGGAAGGCGAGATGACCGTGGCTGGCCAGCCGCTCGCGGCCAAGCGCGACCGAGCTTTTTACAAGACGGTGCAGATGGTGTTTCAGGACCCCTATGCATCGCTGCATCCGCGCCAGTCGGTCGATCAGGTGCTGTCGGAAACCCTGCGGCTGCACGGGTTCAAGGACATCAACGACCGGGTCGACCAACTGCTGAGGGATGTCGGTCTTGGACCGGCGTTCCGGTTTCGCTATCCGCATCAGCTCTCGGGCGGGCAGCGCCAGCGCGTCGCCATTGCCCGTGCGCTTGCGCCAAACCCAAAAATCCTGCTGCTGGATGAGCCAACATCGGCGCTGGATGTCTCGGTGCAGGCCGAAATCCTCAATTTGTTGAAGGATCTGCAGGCCGAGCATGACCTGACTTATGTGATGGTTTCGCATGATCTCGCAGTCGTGGCGCATATGTGTGATGCGGCAGCGGTGATGCGAAATGGTGAGATTGTGGAGATCCTCAGCATCGAGAATATGCGCGCCGGCAAAACCGCGCATGACTACACAATGCAGTTGTTGAACGCGTCAGCAAACCGCGTCGCCACAGTGGCGGCGGACTAAGCATAGGTGCGGGGCTGGCAAAACAGTCACCCGGCCCTGCACCCATTAGATCGCCGTGATGCGGCTACTGATCGGTTTTGCCGCCCATTCGACCAATCCGTGTCGCGAGTGGCGTGGACGTCAGCCCATGCAACAGGATCGACAGGCCCACCGTCAATGTCACACAGGCCAGCAATTCTTCTTCGTTTGGAATATCAAACTGATCCATCATCAACAGGGTGAACAGGATTGAGGCCAGCCCACGCGGCCCGAACCACCCAAGAAACAGCTTTTCTCTGGTCGCCAACCCACTGCCCGACAGGGATAGAAAGATTGGGACCACGCGCACCACTGTCAGAAACAAGAGCGCAAGTATCACTGTGGACATGCCAGCATGTGCCAACCCGTCAGGCAACAGAAATGCCCCAAAAACCAAGAACGCAGCCATGGTGAGCAATTGCCCAGCGCCCTCCATAAACTCGCTGATGAAGTGAATATTGTGGCGATAGGAGTTGCCAAAAACCATCCCTGCAACAAAAGCGGCTATGAAGCCGTTGCCGTGGATTGCAACCGCCAAGAGATAGGCGGCGAAGGCCGTGACCAAAAACACAATAGCGCCCGCCGCTTCCTGCATCACATCGCGGTTTTGCGCCCAATCCATCATCTTGGCAGCAGTCCACCCCACCGCAATTCCTGCCAGCGGACCAAGGATCACTTCGATCAGCGCCTCAAGTGCCAGCCCATCGGTATTGGCTTCTCCGCCGACAGCAGAGGCCAGAATTGCCCCCGTAAGCACAAAGGGTAAAACCAGCCCATCGTTCAACCCGCTCTCAATATTGATCGTTTGCGCCAAGCGGTCGGGAACATCCGGGCTGTTGACAACAGATTGCCCCAGCGCCGCATCGGTCGGCGTCAGCACAGCCGCCGTAAGCAATGCGACAGCCAGACCAGAGGTCGGGTTCAGCCAAAATGCCACGGCGGTCCCCAGCGCAATCGTAAGCGGCAAACCAATGACCAGCATGCGCGTGGGATATTGCCAGTCCATCACGAGCTTGCGAAATCGTACGTGGCTCGCATCTGAAAAAAGCACGAGGATCAATGTCACCTCGGCGAGGCCCTTCTTACCCTCATGGATCACATCACCCGGCAGCGCGTTCTGAAGTGGGGCAGAAAGTGCCAAGCCAAGACCAGTAAACAAAATTGGCAACGTCAAAAGGCTTCGATCAATTGCTTTACTGAAAAGGGAGTAAGCAGCAAAGGCAACGAGAACGATCAAAAAGAGTTCAGTCATTGGGCGTCTGGTTCCTCGTATCGTACCTTACGTTTTTCAAAGAATCCCTCGGAGAAGTAGCTCGCTGAGGGTGTCATTTGGTCGGACGCATCGCGACATTCTATGTACTTCGGCCCG
This sequence comes from Tritonibacter mobilis F1926, assembly GCF_000376545.2. Classification (NCBI taxonomy): domain Bacteria; kingdom Pseudomonadati; phylum Pseudomonadota; class Alphaproteobacteria; order Rhodobacterales; family Paracoccaceae; genus Tritonibacter; species Tritonibacter mobilis. The sequence goes on along the minus strand of NZ_CP015230.1, from coordinate 41,473 downwards.
AAAGCCCTGCTCTCGATACTGGCTGACATACGCATTCCTCGAGTTTGCAGATGGCGCGCCACTCAAATTCTGTCTTTGCGCCGCCTACAACGGCATTCGACCCTTTGCTTCCTGACAACAGGCACTGCGAGACCCGATTACGCCAGACATTTATTACATAAGGAAATCATAAATTGGATTGCGGTGGAACTGCAGACCCCTCTTCGAACATGGGTAGAGGCCAGAGACTGCGTTGATATACCCCAAGGGAGACATCTGCCTACATTTGGACTATCAAAATAAGGATGCAGGACATGTGATATTCGGTGCTAGGACATGTTGACAAAAGGGATTCACACTGGGGCTTCGACGTGATTCAAGCTGGTATCTGCTATGGAGATCAGCTTGCCCCGAAACCTGATGAGCGACGACGAGTGGTCGCTGTTTGAATACTTCATTCTTGCGATCCGAGCCCGGAATGGGCGCAAGCCTACCAACCATCGCCTTGTACTGGATGGGATATTCTGGATTGCACGCACCGGATCACCTTGGCGAGATTTGCCCGAAGAGTTTGGCAAATGGTCCAGTGTTTACCGCCAATTCCGGCGCTGGACGTTGGCTGGGCTGTGGGAGGACATACTCGAAGCCTTGAACCAAAGCGGGGCCGTTCCAAACGCTCTCCAAATGATCGACAGCACTGTTATTCGCGCGCATCATCAAGCAGCGGGCGCAAAAGGGGGACTCCGAGACAGGGTTTTGGCCGTTCAAGAGGTGGCTTCACGACCAAGATCCACCTCCGCGTCAACGCGCACGGGTTGCCCATGAGAACAGACATCACACCGGGGCAAACTTCGGACTACCTTGGTTTTGATCTCGTCATGTCTGATAATCTGCCTGAGCCGAAAGTGCTACTGGCAGATCGGGGCTATGATGCTGATCGCATTCGGAAAAACATGAATGAACGTGATATCCTGACCCAAATTCCGATGCGAAAGACCCGCAAGATGCGCGTCGGCGTGGATCATGGGCTGTATCGATTGAGAAACCTGGTCGAACGGTGTTTCAATAAGCTCAAGAACGCCCGCCGCGTTGCTACCCGGTATGACAAAACTGCAGAAAGTTACCTCGGGTTCATCGACATCACATCCATCCGGCTCTGGGTGCGCCATTTGTCAACATGACCTAGGTTGAGGTCATGAAACGCTTTTTTCGAAAACTTGCTGCCCTTGGTATTTTCTTGGCCGTGTTGGTCATGTTGGCACGAATTGCATTCCCCCTGCCTGACCTGTCAGATCGCCCCGCAAGCAACGCAATTGCCGCAAGTCGCGACACCCAGATCGGTGCCGCCGTGACACAAGCCAGTGCCGCTCATAGTGGTCAGACAGGTGTCATCGCGCTGCAAAATGGTCATGACGCTTTGGCGAGTAGAATTGAACTTGCCGCGGTCGCTGAACAGTCCATCGATGCGCAGTATTACATCTGGCACAATGACACCTCCGGGATCATGTTGCTCGGTGCGTTACTGGATGCCGCAGCGCGCGGAGTTCGCGTGCGTTTGCTTTTAGATGACAATGGTGTGCCCGGACTTGACGACATCATGGCCACCCTGAACGCACAGGAAAACTTTGAAATCCGGCTCTTTAACCCCTCAACCGTCCGCCAGCCCAAACTTCTTGGATACGCCTTCGATTTCTTCCGCATGAACCGACGGATGCACAATAAATCCTTCATTGTGGATGGGTCGGTTGCGATCATCGGTGGACGCAACATTGGGGATGAGTATTTCGACGCCGGTGCAGATAGTTTCTACATCGATATGGACGTGCTGGCAGCAGGACAGGTGGTGCCGGAAACCGCTCAGGTTTTTGATGAGTATTGGAACAGCGCATCTGTGTTCGAGCTAGAGACAATCGTTGATGGCACAGGTGATCTACCCGCGTTTGAGGCACGCGTTAGGGACGTGATGCAAAGCCTAGAGGCACTCACCCTCATCGGCAATATTCAAAGCAGCGCGGATCGATTTGCGCGTGGCGAAATGCCGATGGAATGGACGACCGTTCAACTGGTTGCAGATGACCCTGTTAAAGGACTGGGAATAGCCACCCCTGACCAGTTGATGATAAGCCGTCTCGGCGAAATTTTGGGCGAGGTCGAGAGGCGCATGGACGTGGTCTCAGCCTATTTCGTGCCAGGACGCAGGGGGACCGAGTATCTCGCAGGTTTAGCCGCCGCCGGCGTTGATGTGCGCGTGCTAACCAATGCGATGAATACAACCGACGTCCTGATGGTGCATTCTGGGTACACGCGGTACCGGCGGGAGTTGCTCGAGGCGGATGTATCGCTCTATGAGTTGAAGCTGCGCGGTGAGATGTCTCCTGAGGCTGACATGCAAGTCAAACCCTTCGGGTTGTCTGGGGCCAGTCTCCACGCAAAGACATTTGCGGTGGATGGGGAGCGTATTTTTATCGGATCGTTTAATTTCGACCCGAGGTCGGCAATCCTGAATTGTGAAATGGGCTTTTTGATCGAAAGCCCCACGCTCGCCGGTCGGGTGAATGCGGGCTTTGATGGTCCTTTGGAGACGATTACCTATCAGCCCGCGCTCACGCCCGAGGGTAAAATGGTGTGGCAAGAACCGCTGAAGGACCAAGATACCGTTATCTACCAAGAAGAGCCGGGGGCGACGTGGTTTCAACAAATCGCGATTGCCGTGATCGGAATATTGCCGGTGGAGTGGCTCCTCTAGAGATCCTTACTGACGGTAGGTGTCTCTGTGGTACAGGGTTAAGGAAACTCCGTTCAGCGATCCACGCGCAACCCGCTGGGAACGCTTTCGGGCACCCCGAGCCGCCCCGCTGCCGCGTCCTCATCTGTCAGCGCCCGTAAAAAAGCGACAATATCAGCCACTTCATCCGGATTAAGTGATATCGGTGGCACGTCCACAGGTGCGATGAGAGCAGCGCGCTCTTGTGCGTTTTGTTGAATGTTCCAGTCTTCCGCCCCGTCCAGATTGGGAAGTATGGCTTCTGTTGTGTCATACCCATTTAAGGACTGCTCAGGCGACATGTGGTGCTGCACCACCCCCTCCAGCGTCGTAAACGCACCAGAATGGCCATATGGCGCAGTGAGGCTCACGTTTCGCAAAGAGGGCGTGCGAAAGGCAAAGGCATCCTGTGATTTGCCTGTGACGCGGATGCGGCCTTCGTCGCGGTTGTGGGTCTCGAACCGCGCAGCCTTGCCCGGCCCGATCTGCGGCATTGCGAGCGCGTGAAAATCATGATCGGTCTGAAACCAGCCGGAGTGGCACTGGCTGCAATTGGCCTTGTTGTAAAACAGCTCCATTCCGCGCAAGGCGGGCGCGGGCAGATCGCCCTGCCCCAGCATATAGGCGTCAAAGGGGCTCATATCGGCGCGCCACTCGAACCGGATGAAATCCGCTAACACATTTCCGATGTCGGCAAAGGTGATGGGCGCGCCCTCCCCCAGCACCGCATCAAAACCAGCGCGATAGGCTGGGATGGCCTCAACGCGTGCGGCGATCCGGTCCCATGCGCCACCCGGTGTGGACAGTTGCCCCAGCCGCACCGCCTCTGCGACCTCGTTTTCCGAGTAATGCCCGGCCATCTCATCGGCAGAGAGCACCGGGAACATGGCCTGTGCGGCAAGCGCGTCGTCAAAGCCAGCAACCATATCATCACCCAAGGGGGTGCGGATACCGCCGGGGTGCTCAGGGTTATCCTCCAGTCGTCCATCGTGAAACATCACGGTGAATTCCGGTGCCCCAAGGTTCCACAGACCCGGCGCATTGCGCGGGATGCGCTGTTCCGGCAGGTTTGCGGGATCAGCGCGCCGGTCAGGTCCAAGGCCGATGCCGCCCTCGCCCAAGCCCAGCGACAGACCATCGCCGGTGCCAAAGCGCGGGTGATGGCAGGTGGCGCAAGAGATGTTGCGATTGCCCGACAGGATCGGGTCGTAAAACAACATTTGCCCTAGCTCCACCGCCGCCATATCCGGTGCCGGGAACTGCGGGCGCGGGCCAAGGTCAGGGCGCATATCCGCCTGTGCGGACGTAGCTCCCAGCAGGGCAAGCGCGATCATCCGGTGCATCAGATCCTCCCGAGTTCAAGACGCAGGCGTTGACGGTAGGGGTGATCCGGGGTCGCGATCACGCTGGGAAACTGCGGCAGGTTTACCGCGTTGGGAAAGCCCTGCGGCTCAAAACAGACTCCCATGGCGGGGCCGATCTGCTGTCCTGACAGAGCACCGGACTGGGGCGGCAGGGCGGCGGCGGTATAGATCTGCGCGCAGGGCTGATCGCTGACGATCCGCATCTGCAGCCCATCCGGTGCGGTCAGTGTCGCCACCGGCAATTGCGGATCACGGCAGGTGTCGAACACAAGCGCCACATCGCTGCCTCGGTGTTCCGGGTCGAGGTCGGCAAAACTGCGCCCCAGACGAAGGTCATGATGGCTGCCATCCAGCGCCGCGATTTCACCGGTCGGGACATTGGCGTCGTCCAATAAGAGAAAGCTGCTGGCGTCCACTTGCAGGCTGTGATCGCGGACCGGCTGCGCGCCGCCCGTCAGGTTATAATAGTTGTGCTGCGCGAGGCTGATCGGGGTCGCTGCGCTCACGTCCGCCCGCATGTCATAGACAATCGTCAGCCCATCCAGCGTGACAGTCAGAGACACATCCACTGCGCCGGGAAACCCCGCCTCATCCTCCGGTGAGTGGTAGCGCAGGCGCGCGCTGGCATCAGAGAGCAGTTCAAGCTCCCAGAACACATGAGAAAGCCCCTGTGCCCCGCCATGCAGCAGCGTATCGCCTTCATTTGCTGCGAGTTGGTAGCTCTGCCCATCAAGGGCAAAGCGCGCGTTTTTGATCCGCCCGGCCACGCGGCCCGCAATCACCCCGAGATAGCCCGGGTTGTACAGATAGGCGGCCGGGTCCTCAAACCCGAGGACCAGCGGGCGGTTGCCCTGCAAAAGACGCAGATCGCGGGTCACGGCACCAATGTTCAGCAGGCTGACGGAGAGGCCCGCGCTATGCAACCGCGCTTCTTTCAGCATGTGGCCTTGGTGGAGGCCGTGATCCACGATCTGCGCGTTGCTCATTCAGACAAACCGGTTGATGACGTTTTCCAGATATTCCTGCCGCCCGGACCGGGGTTTGGGGTTGATGTCTTCGGCTTCGACCCGGTGTGCGATGTCCTCCAGCGACAACTTGCCCGAGAGCATATCCTGCGCGTCGTCCCGCTGCCACCCGGCGTAGCGGTCGGTGACGAACTGATCCAATGTGCCGTCCTCGATCATCGCCGCAGCGGCCTTAAACCCACGGGCACAGATGTCCATGCCGCCGATATGCGCCATCAGCAGATCCTCCGGGTCGATGGACTGGCGGCGCAGCTTGGCATCAAAATTGGTGCCGCCCGAGGTAAAGCCGCCGTGTTTCAAGATGTGGTAATAGGCCAGCGCCACCTCCGGCGTGTTGTTCGGGAATTGATCGGTGTCCCAGCCGGACTGGTAATCGTTGCGGTTCATGTCAATCGAACCAAAGACGCCCAATGCCTGAGCGGTGGCAATCTCGTGCTCGAACGAATGTCCCGCGAGGATTGCGTGGCCCTGCTCCAGGTTCAGTTTGACCTCGTTTTCCAGCCCGTGGCGCTTGAGGAAGCCATAGACGGTCGCAGCGTCGTAGTCGTACTGGTGTTTGGAAGGTTCCTGCGGTTTCGGCTCCACCAGGATCGCACCCTTGAAGCCGATCTTGTGTTTGTAGTCGACCACCATGTTGAGCATGCGGCCCATCTGCTGATCTTCTTGTGCAAGATCGGTGTTCAGCAGGGTTTCATAGCCCTCACGACCGCCCCAGAGCACATAGTTTTCGCCGCCCAGACGGTGGGTTGCGTCCATACAGGTCTTGATGGTCGCCGCCGAAAAGGCAAAGACATCCGGGTCCGGGTTGGTTGACGCCCCTGACATAAACCGCGCGTTGGAAAACAGGTTGGCGGTGCCCCAGAGCAGTTTGACGCCGGTTTCTTCCTGTTTTTGCGCGAAATACTCGACGATCTCATTCAGATTGCGGGTGTTTTCCGCAAAATTCGCCCCCTCCGGCCGCACATCCGCGTCGTGGAAACAGTAGTAGGGCGACTGCAACAGGGTGAACATCTCAAACGCCACATCGGCCTTCAGCTTGGCCGCTTCCATCGTGTCCTTGAACCATGGGCGGTCAAAGGTCTGGCCACCAAACGGATCGCCGCCCGGCCACACAAAGTTGTGCCAGTAGCAGGTGGCAAAGCGCAGATGTTCTTCCATCCGCTTGCCGAGGATCACCTCGTCGGGGTTGTAGTGGCGAAAGGTCAGCGGGTTGGTGCTGTCTGCGCCTTCATATTGGATTTTGGAAACGTCGCCAAAGAAACCGGTGGTCATGTCATCAGTGCCTTCATGTTGGGATAGAGCGCGCGATACCGGGCGTAGGAGGCATCATAGGCCTCGGTCAGGTCGCGGCGTGGATCAATGGTGTGGGCGATGGGCGGTGCAGTCATCACGGCGGAAATGTCGGCGCCGGTGGCCGTCATCGCCAGTCGGGCGGCGCCCAATGCTGCGCCAAACTCGCCCTTGTCGGGAATGTCGAGGGACACGCCAAGGACAGTCGCGAGGGTTTCCACCCAATAGGGCGACCGGGTGCCACCCCCCACCGCAAGCAGGCGCGTGAGGTTGGTGTCGGTGCCCTTGAGCGCCTCAAGGCAATCGCGCAGGGCAAAGGCCACGCCCTCCATCACCGCCTGTGTCAGCTCTGCCGGGCCATCGCCAATATCAAGCCCTGCAAGCGTGGCGCGAATGCGGGCATCGTTGTGCGGTGTGCGCTCGCCAGAAAGATAGGGCAGGAACGTCACCGAAGACGGATCCGAAATCTGGTCCGGCAGCAGTCCTGCCAGCGTTGCCGGGGTCTGCCCAAGCGTGCGCGACAACCAATTGAGACAGTCCGTTGCCGCCAGGATCACCCCCATCTGATACCACGTATCCGGCACCGCGTGGCAGAAGGTATGCACAGCCGAGGCCGGGTCAGGTTTATAAGCGGCTTTGGCGGCCAGGAGCACGCCGGAGGTGCCAAGGCTCACAAAGCCCTCACCCTCACGGAAACACCCGGCCCCGCAGGCGGCAACCGCATTGTCGCCACCGCCCCCGGCGACAACCACCGGGCCGTCGATGCCCCATTCATCGCGAAGCGCGTCACGCAGATCGCCGCTGGCGGCGGAGCCTTCGACGAGATCGGGCATCTGATCCCGGCGCATGCCGGACACTTCCAGCAGCTGCTCCGACCAATCCCGCGCGCCTACATCAAGCCATGACGTCCCGGCGCTGTCTGACATGTCAGAGACATAGGCGCCGGTCAGCCAGTAGCGCAGATAATCCTTTGGGAGCAGAACCTTGGCGACCTGAGCATAGATCTCCGGCTCATGCGCCTTGACCCACGCCAGTTTCGGCGCGGTGAAGCCGGGAAACACGATATTGCCCGACAGATCCCGCACGCCTTCTGTACCATCCAGCTTGGCCGCCTCGGCAGCCGAACGCGTGTCATTCCACAGGATACAGGGGCGCAGAACCTTGCCCGCCGCATCCAGCAGAGTGGCCCCGTGCATGTGCCCGCTGAGGCCGATGCCGCGCAGGGCAGCCAGCTCGGTCGGGTGGTCCCGACGCAACGCCGCAATCGCGGTCTGGCAGGCAGTGATCCAGTCCTGCGGGTCCTGTTCGCTCCATCCCGTACGTGGGTGCGAGACCCCATAAGCTGCATCCGCCACGCCAATGACATTGCCACCCTCATCGGCCAGCAACGCGCGCAGCCCCGACGTTCCCACGTCAAGACCAAGAAACATAAGATGTCCTCCCAATCGCCAGACGCACACGTCTCTCATGATCGTGCACATATTTATTTCGGCTAATAAAATAAAAACAGATTTAGCGCGGGCTGTCAATCGGCGAGCAGACAAACAGGTGCATCGACTGGACCAGTGGCCAGCCGGTTTAAGATCTCTGATTTTGAGGGGAGGAGGGCCTGACCATCTCACGAAGCATCGCGTGTGGTATCAGTTTGCCTCAGCACGTGGCGCGTGGGCGGGCGTCATTAACTGCGACGCCAATCAAGGTCCGCATCTTTGCGGGAACGCCTGCGGAAGCATTCTCCGCAGGCGCATCTTCGTCGCTTAGGAATTCATTTCTTCCAGCAAGCCATCGTAATACTCGCACACTTCGGACAGGTCCTCGGCGTTTTCGAACATGGCGGATTTCTCCATCATCTCAGTGGCCACTTCCTGCATGCGCTGCGGATCCTTGGCTGCCAACTTCTGCAGACCTGCGTTTACTTCCATGGATTTCGCCTGTGCAAGTTCCGCGGTGCACTCCTCAGCAAGAGCGGGTGCGGAGAACGCAACGGTCAGTGCGAGTGCGGCAAGTTTCGTTTTCATAACAATAGCCTATAAATCAGTGGTGATAGTCATGCGCCGGTCAATCCGGGCCGCGCTCACCTACTCAGATCGCGCAGGGCGTTCCAGCCCAGAAGCAGGCTCAACCAAAAGAGGAGCGAAATTTCGCCAACTGTGGCAGGAAATCGCCACACCCCGACGGTGGAATGCGGCGAATTCAAGGGCGTGTTTAGCCGAGATACACATCGCCTTTGGGATACCGCACCCGTGGCCTGCTGTGGGTCGCAAGGAAAAACCCAAGCGTCAGAGGCCCAACTCGGCCCAAGAACATGATCGCGATGATCACCGCCCGGCCAAAGCCATCAAGTTCCCCAGTGGCACCGCGCGAAAGACCAACGGTTCCAAAGGCAGAGGTGGCTTCGAACGCAAGGTCCAGAAACTCTTCGTCATGAGAAATCGAAATCAAGAAGATCCCCGCCAACACGATGAATATGCTGATGGTGGTCAGCGCCATCACTTTCATCACATCCTCCACCCCGAGGCTGCGACCAAAGACGTGCAGCGCGGTTTGGCGGCGAAAGAATGCAACAGTGCCGATCAACAGGACGATAAGCGTCGTCACCTTGATACCACCCGCCGTGGAGGTGCTGCCGCCCCCCACCAGCATCAGCGACATGGTCATAAGCGTGGTGCTGTCGTGCATACCGCCTGTGTCGATTGTGTTGAAACCGGCTGTGCGCGGGGTCACCGCTTGAAACCAACTGGCCCAAAGGCGACTGGCCGTGTCCGGCAAACCACCAAGCGTCGCCGGATTTGTCCATTCAAGCGCGGCAAAACCCACCCAACCCAAAAGGATCAGCGACAAGGTGCCCGTCAGCATCAACTTACTGTGGAGATTGAGCCGCCGCCACGACCGCGCCCGCACCAGATCCCCCACCACAACAAAGCCCAGCCCCCCGAGAATGAACAGTGCCGGGATGGTCAGATTAATGATCGGGTCATTTACATAGCCCGAAAGACTATCGGAATAGAGCGCAAAACCTGCGTTATTGAAGGCTGAAATGCTGTGAAACACCGCATGCCATAGTCCCATCGGCCAGCCTAGATCCGGCACAAACACAAAAGACAAAATTGCGGCTCCGGCCAGTTCGCACACCAATGCCACCAGCATGATTGTCCGCACGATGATCGCCAGCCCGCCAAGGGAACGCTGGTTGAGATCTTCTCGTAGCACCAGCCTTTGCGGCAAGCCGACCGGGAGGCCCAGCGCCGACAGCAAAAGGACCGCAAAAGCCATCAACCCCAACCCACCGAGCTGGATGAGCAAGGCCAAGATAACCTGCCCGATCACCGTAAGATCACTGCCGGTATCGACAACCGCCAGCCCCGTCACCGTCACAGCCGAGGCAGAGGTGAAAAACGCATCACCAAATCCGACCGCACCGGTATGCGACATTGGCATCCACAAGAGCAGCGCCCCGACAAAGATGCTGGAAAAGTAAAGAAGAGCCAAAATAAGTGGCGGCGGCAGCCCGCGTTCAACCGGCGGAGCGGTCTTGATTGTAGGGCGTTTCACGACAGGCTCGCTGCAAAATTGCGCAGGTCAGAGCGTTTGCCCAGCAGGATCAACAGATCATCCTGCGCAAGGGTACAATCAGAGCCATCCTGACCAAGAAACTCGGTCCCGCGCATCACGCCGATGCAGCGTAGATTGTGGCCTGAAGCGTAGGGGATATCCACCAGTGCCTTGCCTTCCAGCGACTGCGGGATCTTAAAGTTCACTACATGATAGCCATTTCCAAGGCTGACATAATCACGCACCAATGGGTTGTGGAGAACCTGCGCGATGTGCATGCCCACGTCGACCTCTGGGTGGATGATCCGATCCACCTTCAGTTTGCTGAGGATGCGGTGATGAGTTTTGGTGGTCGCCTTGGCCCAGACCACAGGCACACCGATGGTTTTCAGGTTGATGGCCGCCAGGATAGAGGCCTCCAGATCCGATCCCATGGCGACCAGCGCCACGTCACAATCCGCAATCCCGGCCTGTCGCAGAGCGAGATCATCACGGGCATCGATTATTAGGGCCTGAGACAGCTCATCAGCGCATTGGCTGACTCGAGCTTCGTTGCAGTCCACCCCAATCACATGATTGCCGAAGCGGCTCAATTCTCGGGCGACGGTAGTTCCGAAGTTTCCAAGACCCACAATCACAAAGGTCTGGCGTCGCTCCGCGCTTTTGCGTTTGGCAGTTAGCATGCGCGTTTTGCTCTCTGTGGCGTTGCCGGCTATGTCCGGCGACTCTTGGACAGAGCAAAGCCCTACGCGCTTGGCAAGCCTTTCTGACGGCTGTTCACTGACATTCCCTCAGGGCACATCTCGATCACAAATACAGAAGGAGCGCCCAAACGGGCGCTCCTCTCAATCTGATAACATGTTGTGATCAAAAAGATTTCACCAGCGTCAGGGTTGCCTCACGACCGCCCCCATAAGAACAGACATAGGCCGTTTGGCACCCAGTCACATATGCATCATCTGCAAGGTTGGTGATCGCCAGACGCATATCTATGCCATTGTTAAAGCCATAACTGACATAGGCATCATAGAGTGTGGCGCTTGGAACCTGCAGCGTATTGGCGGCATTTGCCTGACTGGCACCGCGATGACGCAGACCTGCGCCGATACGCAATCCATTCAACTGCGGTGTGCTAAATTCATACTCAGCCAACAGACTCAACTCCAGTTCCGGCACCAGTGTCGGAGACAGCCCGATCAGGCTGGAATTGCTGTCCGCAGTGATCTCTGCATCAAGCTTGGTTGCAACACCGCGCAGATGCAGACCATTGCCATAATCATAGGCTGCTTCCAGTTCCACCCCGCGCATGCGCACTTCTCCGAGTTGATCAAAAGTCGGCCATGCGCCCGTGACGACGTTTTCCTGATCGATCTGGAAAATCGCCCCGGCGAGGCTGAAATTCCCACCCGTAGGCATCCACTTGAACCCCAGCTCAAGCTGGTTGCCCTGCTCGGGCATGGTAACGCCGTTCGCGGGTGAGGAGATCAGCGGGTTAAAGAAGCTCGCATAACTCAGGTAGGGCGTGAAACCATTGGCAAACTCATAAGCTGCGGCCGCGCGATAGGAGGTCTCACTATCGGAGCGCTCAAACCCGGCGCTACCGTCTTGTTTTGTTTCCACCCAGTCGTGGCGAAGGTTCCCGGTAAGGATCAGGCCGCTCGCAAAAGTGATCTGGTCCTGCAGATAAAGACCAACCTGTGTCTGGGTGGTCAGCGCGTCCTGATACACCGAGGTCACGGGCGTGCCCGGCGCGGTGGGGTTCACCACCGTGTTGGAGCCAAAGCCAGAAGCCTGAACTTCGTCCAGTTGGTAGCGGCGCGCATCCAGACCAAAGAGCAGATTATGTTCTGCGCCGCCGGTGTTCACGCGACCGAAATACCGGATATCCGCCTGTGCACTGCGTACAGTGGTGTCATGCTCAAAGGCGATAAGGCTGAGGGTGCCATTGGGGTCCGCTGGTTGCAGTGCGTAGCCTGCGTAGCCATAGGGGTAGTAATAAAACTCCTCGACCGAGGCATAGCCCAAGCGTGTAATCCCGGTCAGGGTAAACCCATTGGCGAACTCATGCTCAACGATCGCAGAAACGGTAGCCTGATCGCGGCGATAGCTGTCCCAGTTGGGGTCGGAAAAGTTGGTGTCAGGGTCGATATAGCCAAATTCTGCGGTGGGCACGACCGTGCCATAATAGGGCAGAAAGGTGCTGCCGTTATGTTGCTCATCCGCCTTATGGAGATTTGCGAGCAGGGTAATTTCGGTGCCCGTATCAAGCGCCATTTTGAAGCCACCCGCCAAGGTGCCGCGCCAGCCGGAATTCAGATCGTCATAGCTGTCGCCCGCCTGCAAGCGCCCGGTTAGGCGAAAGGCACGATCCGCGCTCAGGTCCTCGCCATAGTCAAATGCCAGACTGCTCTGCCCCGCATCATTGATACTAAGGGACAGTTCGCCCACATGTCCGCCCGGACGTTTGGACACGTAATTCAGAATACCGCCGGGATTAGACCCCCCATATAGGGCCGAGGATGGTCCGCGCAGCACCTCGATGCGTTCCAGCGTATAGGGGTCGATAAAGAAAGATCCGAACGCAAACGCGAGGTTCTGGGCATTATCGAGGTAAACTCCCGTCTGGTCGGCCTGAAAGCCGCGTACGCGAATCCAGTCGTAGTCCTGATCGTTGCCGAAAACCTCTGTGGTGACGCCTGCGGTGTAACGCAGGGCTTCGCCGACTTGCGAGGCGGAAAAGGTCTCAATCTCTTGGCGTCCCAATACCGAGATCGACTGCGGCACCCGGTTTACCTCAAGTGGAACCTTGCCGCCCGTTGCCGTGAGTGGATTCACAGTCCCATTGACCGGCCCGGTGGCGCTTTCGGTATAGGCCACGTTGATGTCCTGTAGAACAATGACATCCTCACCGATCGTCTGAGACGATGCAGATGTTGCACTACACAGGAGGAGGGCTGTGGCCGACATGCAGAACACATCCGACCTGAATAGAGTTTTTTGCACTGGCATGGAGCGCCCCTGTTTCGTTTCGATACGCTAGGCCCGTGGCCTGCGGTTCCCGAAAACTGTGGTCCGTGGGGCGGGCGGGTGCGGTTCCATAGATCAAGTCAGGAGGCGCGGTCTTGTAGGATCGGCGCAGAAACTGATTGGGTTGGTTCATTCATCCAATCGCTGGGCACCTGCCCGGTCAGGGATTTGAACACCCGGTTGAAGTGCGCCTGATCCGCAAACCCCGAATGCAATGCCACCTCGGCAAAGCTCTGCCCACTCGCAAGCTGCGCTTTGGCATGCTCGATGCGTTGCGCCAAGACCCAGCGGTACGGCGACAGGCCAGACGTGCGGCGCATCACGCGGTTGAGCTGGCTGCGTGACAAGCCAACATCAGCGGCCATGCCATCAACTCCGATCTTGCGGTCGAGGTTTTGACGGACATACCCCTGCAGACGGCCCACCACATGCGCATCTGAGACAATCTCGCGTTGCGTCGAACGCTGATTGAGAAGCTCCAGAATAATGCAATCAGCAAGCTTCTCGCGCAGCGGCTCCGGTCGGTCAGGGTCCGCCAGCATTTGAACCAGAGGGCTGATGGTGCGTAAATCGCGCAGGAAGAATGGAGCAACGGTTTCGGGCGGACGCCCCATCAACCCGTGTAGCCGATCCTGTGACACATGGATATCCATGTGGCGCAACGTGCCGGGTTGCGCGATCTTGCTCCAGACCTCCATGCCTGCGGGAACAAAACAGGCGGCGCAATGCTGCAGATCACCATCTCGGGTCTCGCTCAGTGGGATGCGATACCCATCGCGCATAATCACAAAACGGGGATGACGTGACACATAATGCCCGCCCGCATGCGCGCTGTTGCGGACATGCCAACAATCCACCGCTAAGCCGTCTGCGGTAAACGTGCTGCTGTCAGAAAGCGGCGTAAAGCCATGAATGGCAGCCATCATACGGGGGTGAAAACTCATAACATCCTCAGACCTTACAGGTATTCGCGCAGACAATGACGCGCGAGAATACGATCAACAGGCTGGACTGAGGACTCAATCTAGCTGTCAGATATTAGCATTTCACGATATACAACGCCACAGGGAGCAATGCATCGGGCGATAATGGGATCGAGATGCGCGCTTTCCCCCTGTTCCGGAGGGGCGAGCCTGTTGAGTTCACCATCCAAAGCGCCTATGTCGATCTCAATTCACATCACACAGCCAGATCAGGGACCGCGACGTGGCCACGCATCTATACCAGAACGACCTTCCGGATTCTGTCGATCTGGGTCCCGTGGTTGCCATTGACTGCGAAACCATGGGTCTGAACCCGCATCGCGACCGCCTGTGTGTGGTGCAAATGTCGGGCGGTGATGGAGATGCACATCTGGTGCAGATCAGCAAAGATCAGACCGAAGCACCGAACCTGACCTCAATGCTGACCAACCCGGACGTGCTGAAGCTGTTTCATTACGGCCGGTTTGACATTGCCGCGCTTTACCACCGCTTTGGCGCACTGACCGCGCCGGTTTACTGCACCAAGATCGCCAGCCGATTGGTACGAACCTACACCGACCGTCATGGGCTGAAGAACCTGACACAGGATCTGCTGGGACAGGATATCTCCAAGCAGCAGCAGATGAGCGACTGGGGTGCGGACACGCTCACTCGGGCGCAGATGGACTATGCGGCTTCGGATGTATTGCACCTGCACCGGCTGCGCGACGCGCTGGATCTACGACTGGCCCGCGAAGGGCGCAGCGATCTGGCGCAAGCCTGTTTTGATTTTCTGCCAACCCGCGCACGACTGGATCTGGCTGGCTGGCCGGATACCGATATTTTCGCCCATTCCTGACGTCATCTCGCCGTATCACGCATTGAGTGCGGCATTAATAGCAACACGATAACAGAGAGGAGACACAGCCATGGATCGCTATTCTCGCGTCGTCTCTTATCTCAAGGTTGCGCTACCGCTGGCCGCACTGGCGCTGCTGTCGACGCTGTTTTTGATCTCGCGAACCATCAATACCGACCCCTCGATCCCATTTGCGGATTTTGAGCTGGAAAACCGGCTGCGCGGCCAACAGGTAACCGCTCCCTTCTTTACCGGCACAACGGCCACCGGGCAGGAAATTACCATTGCCGCCACCAAAGCGTTGCCCGGCGGTGGTGGCGAAGGGGCCTCTGCCAGCGACCTCGAAGCGGAGATCCTCACCACCGAGGGCCGCCGTATTCTGATGCTCTCGGACAGCGGCTCCATTCGCCCGGATCAGGACAGCGCCATATTGATGGGCAATGTGCGGATTTTGACCCCCGATGGAACCCGTGTTGAAACCGAGCGGTTGAATGCACAGCTCAGCGGTCTGGAGGTGATCAGCCCCGGCGCTGTCACCGCGGAGGGGCCAATGGGAGATTTTAGCGCCGGAACAATGCGGATCTTCACGGATTCGAAGAACGCCCCGGTACATATAGAGTTCACGGAAGGCGTAAAGCTGGTGTACGATCCTGCAAAAGTAGAAAGATAACCCGTGCGACGACTGACATTTGTTATTCTCTTTGGTTTGACAGCCCTTGTGCATGCCCCCGCCCTGATGGCGCAGGGGACAGGTGTATCCTTTGGGGTGCTGCAGACGGACACGTCGCAACCTGTCGACATTACCTCCGACAATATGAGCGTAAATCAGGAAGATGGCTCTGCATTGCTGACCGGTAGCGTGTTGATCATTCAAGGCGAGATGCGCCTGAGTGCGGACAATGTTCTGGTGGTCAGACGAGCCGAGGGCAACGGGATCGAACGCCTAGAAGCACGCGGCAATGTGTTGCTGGTCAGCGGCGAGGATGCTGCCGAGGCGCGCGAGGCCGATTACACCATTGAGAGCGGCACGGTAATGATGCGCGGCAATGTGCTTTTGACCCAACAGGGCAATACGCTGGGCGCAGAACAGATGACAGTCAATATCACCACCGGAAACGCCACTCTGAGCGGTCGCGTCCGTACCACTCTACCGGGCAGTGGCGGCAACTGATGGCCAAACCAAAGTTAGAAGTCACCTCCGGCTCATCCGGGCTGCGCATTGAAAAGATGCGCAAGAGCTATCGCAAACGCGTGGTGATCCGCGACGTGTCGATGGAACTCAACCGCGGTGAAGTGGTGGCGCTGCTGGGGCCGAATGGCTCTGGCAAGACCACCAGTTTTTACACCATCGCCGGGCTGGTCTTTCCTGAGGCCGGGCGGGTCACGCTTGACGGCCAGAATGTCACCTCATTGCCGATGTATCGCCGCGCGCGCATGGGTATCGGCTATCTGCCGCAGGAAATGTCGATCTTCCGCGGCCTCTCGGTTGAGGACAATATCTCGGCGGTATTGGATATTGCGGTCTCTGATGACCACAAACGCCGTGAACGCCTCGAAGAACTGCTTTCGGATTTCTCTATCGAACATCTGCGTCGCGCCCCTGCGCTGGCACTGTCGGGGGGGGAACGCCGCCGAGTGGAGATCGCACGCTGCCTTGCGGCTGATCCAAAATATCTGCTTCTTGATGAGCCTTTTGCGGGCGTTGACCCGATTTCCGTCGGCGACATCCGGAATCTTGTGGCGGACCTTAAGACGCGGGGCATCGGCGTTTTGATCACGGATCACAACGTTCGCGAAACGCTGGAAATCGTCGATCGGGCCTATATCCTGCACGACGGACAAGTACTGATGTCCGGCAGCCCCTCTGAGGTAGTCGAGAACGAAAACGTCCGGCGGGTCTATCTTGGTGACAACTTCCGCATTTCCTGACCTTGGCTGTGTCCACTGGTCTTTGGGCATATAATGGCGGTCATACGATCACTTAACGCTCTCATTTGGCGAGGGCTCGCCGACAAGTTGTCTACCCCCGCAAAATGCACGCTGAATTGCATTGACTCCGTGCGGGCTTTGTCATCGAATTGACGTATGGCACATGTGCAACCCGCTGCAGTCTACCTGGCAATCCCGATTTCGGGGTACCGCTTTCTGCATGCTGCATATTGTGCCCATCCTTCCTGGCGATCCTGAAACAGACTGTGCACACACTTCGCACCCTGCTGTGCGGACCCAGGCAACACAAAAAGGAGATCACATGCGTTACAAAGTCAGCGGAAAACAGATCGACATCGGCGAATCTCTGCAAACTCACGTAGAGACGGAGCTAAGTGCGGTCTTGGAGAAATACGCAGGCCGACCGACTGATGCTCAGGTCGTTTTCTCCCGCAACGCGCATGAATTTGTCTGCGAAGCAATCGTGCACCTGTCCACCGGGCTTACCTGTCAGGCAAAAGCTCATGCTACTGAGATCTATGCGTCTTTTGAGGCCTGCCTTGAAAAGATGGACAAACAGCTACGCCGTTACAAGCGGCGGTTGAAGGACCATCACCGCGATCGGGCCGAGCCGGTTGAACTTATGGGGGCTAGCTCGTATATCCTCGCGTCTGAAGAAGTGGAATCCGACGTGGAGCCGGACTCGCTGCAGCCCATTATTGTGGCGGAGATGGAAACCAAGATCCCATCGCTGTCGGTGGGTGAGGCCGTCATGCAGATGGAGCTTGCTGGCTCTCCCGTTCTGGTATTCCGCAACGAAGGTAAAGACGGACTGAACGTGGTGTATCGGCGCGAAGATGGCAACATCGGCTGGATCGATCCCTGATTGAATTGCGAAGGGGCCAGGATAAGGCCCCTTCACCCCGAATGGAGCAGTGGCAATGCAGATTTCGAACATCCTCAAGCAGGAGGCCGTCCGTGTTATCGGAGCGGCGTCGAGTAAAAAGCGCCTGTTTCAGGAAGTGGCTGAAGTTGCGCAAGCAGCCTACGGGTTAAAAGCCCAACTCACTGTCGAAGCGCTTCTCGATCGAGAGAGCCTCGGACCAACCGGTGTGGGACATGGCGTCGCCCTGCCCCACGCACGCCTCGACGGGATTGATCGCGTTGTTGGTGTCTTTATTTCCTTGGAAAAACCACTGGATTTCGGCGCAGTGGATCGCCAACCCGTAGATATTGTCTTTGCCCTACTCGCACCGGTAGATGCGGGTGTTGAGCACCTGAAAGCCCTTGCTTTGGTGTCACGGACCCTACGTGAGCAGAGCTTTTGCACCAAATTGCGGGCCAACCCGGACCCGGCGACCTTGCATACTATTCTCACTGAGAGTCAGTCGGTTCAGGCCGCTTAGATCGGCGACCTGATCAGGTATCAGCCCTCTGGTCGTGCCCAATCCTCAAAACCGAAGGTCAGATAGTCGCGCGCATAAACCGCGCGACAAAGAGCTTCGAGTTTCTCATCATAGATATCAGCGAGCGCAATAGGCCGATCATCAGGCACAGGTGGCACATCGCCCGGAGCCATTCGTCCGAGCTTGCGTGCCAGCCACGGTAAATCCTCTGCCAGTTCACCCTCACGCAGGATCAGATCAGGAGCACCAAGGTCTGCGAAACCGCTGATAATCTGCGCCTGACTGGCCCAGCGCGCGTCCACTCTGATCGCGGTCTGCCCCGCCAGATTGGCCTTGAGAAAGGTCAGGAACTGCTCGAATGCGGCGCGATGCATCGGGCGGGTATAGCTCTCATCCGGGTTGTCCTGCGGAATCTCGAGATTAAACTGCCGCCGCAGCGTATTTCGGATCTGTTTCATCGTGCCCGGACCACGCGACAGGATCTTGGTGCAAAAGACATCATGCGCACGCGCCAAAGGGTGACGCACCACGGTAAAGCTGCGATAGCCCGGGTTGCTATGTCGCCATTGCCGCAACTGCTTTTGGTTCATCCCGGTGATCAGCCCATCGGCAGAAACTTTATCAAGTCCACCCATCCAGTTGGTCACATGCGTCTCCAGACCATTGCGGACGGGCATATAGAGGATCGGCGTTACCACACCCGCGACATATCCCGGCACGGCAGGCCCACGGCGCGGTTCAAAATTCGGGGTGAGTGTCAGGTTAAACCGATCCATTCCCGAAAGCGCACCGATCATTTCGTCCGGGTTTTTGACTTTAGAGATTACTGGCGCAGGGTTCTGGCGCTTTAGCTTGTCATCCAGCGCATCTAAGCGCGCAGGGACCCCCAGCCACGCCGCCAACCCGTTCATTACATCAAGGTCCTGAAGATCCTCATAAGCGATATAAAACGCAGTCTGGCCACTGCGTTGCAGATGGTTCAACACAGCTACCTGAAACTCTTGCAGCCGATCTACATGTTCGCCAAATTCATCGACATCAAATATGGCTTTGGCATCTTTGCGCCGTTTAACATTGGTAAGCTTCCACTGCCCTGTGGCCTGCGCGATCTTCCACGACACATAACTATCGAGTGGATTACGGGTCAGGATGATCTTTGCCACCTGCGGATCATCAAGGATCGTATCAAGGATGCGGGGATCGTGATCATGAAAATAGCGAAATCCACCTAGGTCTGCGTCATCACGGATCGCCGCCAAAAGCTGGTGCGGGTCATCCTCGCGCCCCTGTTGCGAGATGCCAAGGATCTCTGTGGAATTGGGGTAGCCGATGAAATGCGGGTTAAACGCCTCGCCATGGCAAGTCACCCCCTCAAGTGCATTGAGGTTCGCCTCGAGAAAATTCGAACCGGTGCGCATCTCTGCGAGCACCACAAAGGAGGTAAAACTGCCGGACATCTGGCTACTTCACTACATAGGTTTTACGCATCTGGCGCGCAGGGCGCGCCGGTGCGGGTGTGGTGGGGAAATCGCCCATCAGGTAGGGATGCATTCCCTGATTTTTCAGGTTTTGCAGAAACTGGCCAAAGCCGGTCAGATCCACCATGCGCGGAGCCTCTGCGATATGGCTGCGCGAGATTGGACCGATTTCATCAATAATGGTTTGCAGGTTCTCCATCGGGGCCTCAATGAACTCCGCCATACTCCAGACCCGAATACGCGCGTTGGTCCAGTGTCCGCGCAGGATTTTCAGATGCTCCGCTTCAATTCGCTGCAACTTTGCCGCCTCACGACGTAGATCCGCAAAGCTGCGATTGGTCTTGAACAACGACACGGACCACGCCCCGGAAATCACCGAGATTTGCGCATTGCTGTCCTGCGCAATGAACCAGTTGGCCGCCTGAGTGTCGCGTGGGCCGAACTGAAAACACTGACGCTCGCCCCGAGTGTTCCAGATCAAATTGGTGAGAAAGCTTTGTGGATTGCGGTCGCGGTGCAATGCACTGTCACTGAGACAGCCATTGAACAATTTCTGCCCGCCGGAAAACTCTGCCCGCTCTGGGGCAAAGAGATGACCATGCACCCGCGCGCCCGTGGCGCGTGCAAGCCAGCTCTCAAAGTCTTCAAACAGCTCTGAGAAGCCCTGAAACATCGAATAGGCCCCGCAGGTCTGCTGATTTTCAACTCCTTTTGCGGGGTAGCGGCTCTGCATATAGAGACCCTTACGCCCCCGCGTGCGCCGCTCTACCGCCTTGGCAAAGATCCGGTCGATCTTACCCGGATTGGGTTCGGTGCGGTTGATATCGGCGGCTGTGGGCGACAGGAACGCCTGATAAAGCCGCTCCGCATGGGGCCAGATCTTGCGCGCGACAAAGCAATCCGAGCGACGCAATAATTGCAGATGGTCGTCGTAAAAAACATGCGGCTTGCCCTGATAGTCAAATTTCGACAGCGTCAGAGAACGGCTCTCGATATTGTCGGAATGCAGGCGTGCGAGGGTCTGATAGTAGCTCTCGTCCGGTATCCAGACGTGGCGAAAATAGGCGTCATATCGCGCCCGGTCCGCATCCGTGAGAATAGCCGTGAGGGTGCGACGGGTTAGGCACCACCATTGGCTTCCCATATGCGGTACCAGCCCGGCTGGGATACGGCGGCGCAGTTTCAGCCTACGTTGCAACCGCACATAGCCGTCAAACAATCTGCGGCGTTTTTTCCACGAGAACGGGAACCGCAAGGTAAAGCGTTCAGTGCTGAGACCGCCCACGATCCACGGGACATCCGCAGTTGTGGCGCTCTCGATAAAATCGATATCAGGCCGTGCTGCCAGATAGGTCTGCAATTCCTGAACGGGGCGCAAAGGCAAGCAAGAACCGGATGCCAAGTAGACATGATCTACATCAGCAAACTCTGAAAGCATTAACTCAGACGCACATTGAGAGGCTTCGACGATCCCCCATGTGCCCCATTCGCAGCGATGACGGCGTGAAAACCGCACCAATGGATCATTCTTCAGGCGCGCGCAAAACGCCTGAAACACCTTTCGGTCTACCTGTCGGTCTACATGCAATACCACGGGGCAGCCTGAGGCCGTCCAATGCCGCACAACCTGTTCCGCGCGGTCCAAAGCCGTGTGCACCAGCATGATTACGCCAACATTGCTCATGCCCAGTTCCCTTTGGACATCAGGCCGAGGATCTCCAACTGGCGCCAGTTGATGTATTTTTCGCTCCACTTGCACCACAGCTCAGGCGCGGCGTCGGCTGTTTTGGCGTAGGCCGTATATTCAATAGAGCCCGCGTAATGCTGCCGACGTTTGAGTTCCTCTTCGGCCTTGGCAGTGAAAGTGTTGAGGAACTTCGTGTGCATCAGGATGCCGCTGGCTTTTTCGCCGCCATCGGTTTCATAAACCTGATTGAGACCACGCGGCAAAAGCATATGGGTTGAACTGACATAGGCGTAGCGACGATCCCATTTGACCAGTGGGATTTTATTCAGCGCAGGTGCTAGCTTAGGCCGATCAGCAAAGAACACCCGCGCACGCGGGCCACCCTGTATCCACAGGTTTCCGTAACGCGCATTTCGCGTGATCGTGTAATTTCCGCTGTCGAACCAATGGGCAATGTCCAGCGGATCCTGCCCCGGTTGGTAAGGCTCCTCGTCAATGCGCCCCTTGGGATAGACATCCAGAAGCATCGCGGAAAAGCTGCGAATTTGCGAACTGTCCAGCCAATCTGTGAGCGCGCGCACCGGGCGCGTATCGCAAAAAGGATAGACGAACAGCTCATCTGCGTCGACGACAAGGCACCAGTGGTCATGGCCGTATTTGCGCAACAACGCATTGACCCAATCGACGCCAAAAGTGGCCCGCTTATAGCTGCCGCGTGCATTCCAGACAGAGACGTCTCCCATGCCCGACAAATAGCCCTGCGCACCATCGCTTGAGCCATTGTCGATAAACAGGAAGTGATTGACCCCGAGGCTGCGATAATACTGCAGAAAGTAAGGCAGTCGGATCTGCTCGTTGCGAAAGGTGCAGACCAGCAAAATATCACCAGGACGGATGCGACCCGTATTGTTTTGCACGCAGCGTAAATTTCGAGATTTCCTTAACGCACGCAGAAGCCGGCGCTTGCGCCTGATCCGCATACGGTAAGAGTCCCAAAGCCCCAATTCAGTATCCCCGCTCTCCGGAATCTGCCCCAAGACCCCGATACAGGCGCCGGTCGCCTCAACCCGCGCAAGTTCGCATTAATATGTCATGTCCACGATTAGGAAACAATGCGTTTAGAATTGGTTACGCTGCGAGGGTAGGCTTGTGACATCTTCGTCAAAACCCCGACAAAGCCCAAGGTCCGCCAGCTGCTCCGGCGTACGATATTGCTGCGCCTCGGGGTGCCAGAGGTCGGGTCGGGTTTCAATCTGTCTGTAGTAGCCGTCAAACATCGACGGTGTGTGGAAATGTTCAGCGCGGTTGCGTTCAACTGCCGCTTTACCGACCACTTCGGGTAGAAATTTCGTATGGAGCAATACGCCTGAGGGCAGCTGCCCTTTTACACCATCATAGAGCGCGTTTAACGCACGCGGCAAAAGCGCGTGGGTCGAATTGGTATAGGCATAGCGCCAGTGCCAGCGGATCAAGGGGATCTTGTTCAGCGTTGGACTGCGTTCGGGCGCAGCGCTAAAAAACGCGCGCTCACGTGCGCCACCCTGAAGCCAGAGGTTGCCCTGCGGGGCCTGCCGCACCGCGCGATAGGAGGCTTCGTCAAACCACCGAAGTACCTCTGCCGGATCCTGACCGGCGCGGTAGTCCTGCGCCCCCAATGGCCCTTTCGGGTAGAGGTCAAGCATCAACGCGCCAAACCCCGTCTGCCCAATCTGTTCAAGCCGGTCGGTCAACATAGGGAGCGGCATCTGGTCCATCTCGGGGTAGACCAGCAACTCATCCACATCCACGGTGAGGCACCAATGGCGATGACCGAAATGCATCAAGAGCCAGCCGGACCAATCCAGACCAAAACGGCTGTCACGATAGCTGCCATCCGCCTGCCAGATAGACAGGTCCCCACGCTTTGCTTCGCGTTGCAACAGCGCGAGACTGCCATCGTCGCTGGCATTATCCACCACAAGAAAATGCGCCGCGCCTAGCCTGCGATAATGCTCCAGAAAGTAAGGCAAGCGCAGAGACTCATTGCGCAGAACCACTACGACGAGGATATCATTTTGCGCGATATTGGCCGTGTTGTCCGCTATGGCGCGCAGATCTCGACGTGCCCGAAAGGCACGCCACAGATACCGCCGCCGCTTCATGCGCAGCCGATAGGCTGACATAAGCGAGATCGGAGGCAACTGCGGCGCAGTCACATTAACGCTCGTAATGGCCGCTTTGATGCCAGCGCCACGCATCGGCAATCATCTGATCCAGGGTGGAGCGTTTTGGCTCCCAGCCCAGTTCATGACCTGCGCGCACAGACCCGGACACCAGTTTGGTGCAATCACCGGCGCGGCGCTCTCCAATCACATGGGGCACTTCGGTGTTGGTAACGGCCCGAGAATGCGACAGCACTTCCTTTACGGAAAATCCGCTTCCGGTGCCTAGATTGAAAACACGGCTGCCCTTGCCTTCCTCAAGCCATTTAAGGCCAAGGATATGAGCATCGACCAAATCGCAAACATGGACATAATCACGAATGCAGGTGCCGTCCGGCGTGTCATAGTCGGTGCCAAACACGGTGAGCGCCGCGCGCTCGCCCTTTATGGCTTGGATCATCAGTGGCACCAAATGCGTTTCCGGCTGATGGAATTCCCCGACTTCAGCCTCCGGGTCTGCACCCGCCACGTTAAAATAGCGAAAGATCACACTGCGCAGCCCATGAGCGGCCTCGAAATCCCTCAGGATATCCTCAACCGCGCGTTTTGACGCTCCATAGGCATTCAGCGGCTGTTGCGGCGTGTTTTCATCCAACACCACATTGTCATGTTCGCCGTAAGTGGCACAGGTGGAGGAGAAGACGAAATCCAGACATCCGGCAGCAACCGCGGCCTCGATCAAACACAAGGAGCCACCCACATTATTGGCCCAATAGCGCCCCGGCTCTGACATCGCCTCGCCCACTTGACTGAGGGCGGCAAAGTGCATGACCGCAACGGGTTGATAGCGGGCGAACACCTCGTCAAGGCGGGTTCGATCCGTCAAGTCGCCCTGCTCAAAGGGGCCGAATTTGACCGCATCCTGCCAGCCGGTCACCAAATTGTCGTATGTGACAGGCGTATAGCCTGCCTGTTTGAGTGCCTTACACGCATGGGAGCCGATGTAGCCCGCTCCTCCCGTCACCAATACATAGGTCACTCTCGCCTGCCTCCTCGATGAAATCTGTATCTATAATGCGTAGAAAAAAGCCGCCCCGCAAAAGGGGGCGGGCCTAAATTCGGGGAGTGGAGC
Source organism: Tritonibacter mobilis F1926 (assembly GCF_000376545.2). Taxonomy (NCBI): domain Bacteria; kingdom Pseudomonadati; phylum Pseudomonadota; class Alphaproteobacteria; order Rhodobacterales; family Paracoccaceae; genus Tritonibacter; species Tritonibacter mobilis. The sequence goes on along the minus strand of NZ_CP015230.1, from coordinate 16,878 downwards.
GCCACTTATTCCGCAGCGCTGCGAGAAGGTACGACCGTGGAGATATACTCCATCAGGTCATCACGCAGCTCTTCGCGCTCCAGTGCAAAGGCAACCGTCGCCTGCAGGAAACCGGATTTCGAACCGCAGTCAAAACGGCGCCCATTAAAGCGATAGCCATAGACCGGAACGTCGCGCGCAATATCCTCGGCGATTGCATCGGTCAACTGGATTTCACCACCGGCACCCTGTTTGCGCTTGTTGAGGTTATTCAGCACCGAAGGTGACAGGATGTAACGCCCAATCACCGCAAGATTTGAGGGCGCGTCTTCACTTTTGGGCTTTTCGACCATCCCGTTCACCGAAACCACAGCGTCGTTGCTGTCTTTGACGTCCAGAATACCGTATGATGAGGTTTTCTCTGGCGCGACTTCCATCGCCGCAACCATGTTGCCGCCAGTTTCCTCGTAAGCCTCAACCATCTGCTGCAAGCAGGGTTTTTCCGCAGCAATCACATCGTCGGGCAGCATTACAGCGAAAGGCTCATCTCCGATCAGGCGGCGGGCACACCATACCGCGTGCCCCAAACCAAGCGCTTTGTGTTGGCGGATATAGGCGATCGCGCCAGAATCCATGTTGGTAGATTTAAGAACTTCGAGCAGTTCATCCTTGCCCTTCTTGCGAAGTTCCTGCTCCAGAACAGGTGCGTGGTCAAAATAGTCTTCGAGAGCGCCTTTGCCGCGCGAGGTGACAAAGATAAATTCCTTGATGCCAGCAGCACGCGCCTCATCGATTGCGTATTGCACCAGCGGGCGGTCAACGAGAGTCATAATCTCCTTTGGCACCGATTTCGTTGCTGGAAGGAAGCGCGTGCCGAGGCCCGCCACGGGGAAAATAGCTTTTGTTACTTTTCTAGGCATTCAAACTCTCAATTTTTATCGAAGTTGACCCGGACCGACAGACGTCACCCATTCAACCACAGTTTCATGACGACTGTAGGGCGAACCCCAAACTGCGTCATAAGTTTCAGGCCAGCACCGGTTATTTAAACCAGTTTTGCGCAAATTCGCCTATTCCAGCCCCATCTTTAGCATCATTGATTCAATTTTTGGCATGTCTTGTGGGTTATTGAGTTCCCAGAACTCGCGCCCCCGTGCCTCAACAACCACACACAGGATCTTGCGCCCGTTCTCAAGAAAGCGCAGCTGTTCTAGCCCCTCAAGTGTTTCCAGCGGACCCACCGGCCAATCCGGATAAGCCGCAAGCGCATCCGGGCGGTAGGCATAAACGCCGACATGATGAAACACAGGGGTGTCGTCGGCATCCTCATAAGTACCTGACTGGTAAGGGATTACCTCCTTAGAGAAGTAAAGCGCGCTGTGATCTGCGGCAAAAACCGCAGTGGTGCCGCCAACCCGCCCTTCTCGGCGATCCTGCAACAAACTGTTGAGCGTCGCGCCATCGCATCGCAATACAGGTGTGGCGAGCCCCATATCAGGTGCAGCTTTCAACCCGTTCACCAAGTCCTCGATGAACCATGGCGGCGTCAGCGGCGCGTCACCCTGAAGGTTCACGACCACCTCAAAGTTTCCGCCCAATGCCGCATGCGCCTCTGCACAACGTTCGGTCCCATTGGCGCATTCGGTTGAGGTCATAACCACCTCCGCCCCGAACCCTTCAGCGGCCGCTTTAATGCGGTCATCGTCCGTCGCGACCACCACGCGGTCCACGCCGTCAACATCACAGGCCGCGCGCCAGGAGCGTTCAATCAAGGTGCGCGTTTTGCCGGTTGCGCCAGTGAGTTCCGCGAGCGGTTTACCCGGGTAACGGGTGGACGCATAGCGCGCCGGGATCACAATCAGGACGGACATTTATGCCTCTTTCAACTCGACGGCTGGCGCATGAGCGATGAAGAACGGGTTTGCGAAACCTTCTTTGCCGTAACGCAGCGTGCTGTGGTCATCAAACCGCACCACCGTACCACCGGCCCCATTCAAAACGGCGTGACCGGCTGCAGTGTCCCACTCCATCGTGCGACCAACCCGTGGGTAGAGATCTGCCTCGCCGGTAGCCACAAGGCAAAACTTGAGAGACGAGCCGGCACTGCGGGTGTCTTTGACATTGTATTTGTTGATGTAATCGTCCGTCGCCTGATCACGATGGGATTTCGACGCAACGACCAGCAACGCATTGTTGTCACTGTCGGCAACGCGAAGGGCAACGGTCTCACCTGCAACATCTTTTGCAAAAGGGCCTTTTTCCTCGACAGAAGAGCCATCTGCGAGCGTGTAGAACATCCGTTCGCGCGCGGGCGCATAGACCACGCCACGGGTCGGCACACCTGCTTCGACGTAAGCGATATTGACGGTAAAATCACCGCGCCGATTGATGAATTCTTTGGTGCCATCCAGCGGATCGACGATCAGGAAAGTGTCGCCCTTGGCGCTGTGAGACTCTGCCTGTTCCTCAGTCACCAGCAACACACCTGGAAATGCCGCCCGCAAGCCTGCGGAGATCAAGGCATCGGCGGCCTCATCGGCGGCAGTCACCGGGCTGTCGTCGGACTTCTGTTTTACCTCGAAGTCATCCGCATTGTAGATCTCCATGATCTTGTCCCCGGCCTCCAGTGCCAGACGCCGCATCACCACCACCAGATCGTCATAATTCACTCGAAGACCTCCCGAAGACCCACATATTGCCACAAAGATTTGTGCTTCTTATGCTTACTTCGCAATGGATCAGCAAGAAATCCATGCGAGAATAAGCCACATACTGCTGAATCCTGAGGCCATGTTTCGTTATCGTACCGATAAATCGTCGCTTTCACGCGCCATCACGCTGAGTGAAGTTGTCTTTCACTCGGTGGTGAGGAGTGTCCGGTCGAAACATAACAACGCATTCATGGCCCTCGGCACAAATATCGTCCAGTCGGTGATGTTTGTGCTGTTCTTCTACTTCATGTTCACTGTGATGGGCATCAAAGGCGCTGCGATCCGCGGCGACTTCCTCCTTTACATGATGTCTGGCGTATTCCTGTTCATGACCCATACCAAAACAGTGGGTGCGGTTGTGGGGGCAGAAGGGGCATCAAGCCCGATGATGCAGCACGCCCCGATGAATACCACGATCGCCATCCTATCGGCTGCGCTTGGAGCGCTGTATCTACAGGTGTTGTCGATGCTGATTATTCTGTTTGCCTATCACGTAGCCTTTACCCCGATCCATATCGAGGAGCCCATTCCGGCGTTTGGAATGATGCTCCTGTCATGGGCCTCTGGCGCGGCAATCGGGCTGGTTCTTTATGTATTGAAACCCTGGCTGCCAGGAGCAATTGGGATCATCTCCACGATCTATCAGCGCTCTAACATGTTGTTTTCAGGAAAAATGGTTTTGGCAAACACGCTCCCCGGATACATGTTGCCAATGTTCATCTGGAATCCGCTGTTCCACACGATCGATCAGGCGCGTGGCTATATTTTTATAAACTACAACCCGCACGTCACATGGTGGGAATATACCGTGTGGCTCGCACTAATCTTCCTTGTGCTGGGGCTTATGGGCGAATTTTATACACGTCGCTCGGTGTCGCTCAGTTGGGGTGCAAAGCGCTGATATACGCGCTTTGCCGCTCAGGTCACAACTCGCAGTGTGAGGTTCACGCGACCACCTTTCGGCAACAGTCGGGAGGAGCGAAACCGAATGCGATCCACCCCATGATAAGCCAGACGCGCATCCCCTCCCATTACCACAACGTCGCCAGAGTTGAGCCAGATCGATTCCGTCTTCTCTTTGCGTGACGTGCCCCCAACACGCAGCAAGCCGTCATCACCCAAAGATATCGACACCACCGGATAGGAAAAATCCGCTTCGTCTTTGTCCTGATGCAGGCCCATGCGAGCGCCTTCGCCATAATAGTTGAACAGACAGCAATCCGGCATTCGATCCCGGTCAATGAGCGCAGTCCAGATTTTCAGGACTTCGGCCGGAATCTCCGGCCATGCCTGCCCCGATGGGTGGCGATCTGCGTACCGGTACCCGCTTTTATCGCTAAACCACCCAAAGGCACCAGCAGAGGTCATGCGAACCGACATCTGACCGCCCCCGGGGACTTCTGGCGAAAACAAAGGCGCTGCACGCAGCACCGGGCGCAACGCCTGAATCAACTCCCGCTGCGCTTCGGCGGCGAGAAAACCCTTGTGAATTTCGAATCCGCGCACCTTTAGCCGTGCCATTTACCCAATCTTCACTCTGTTTGTCGCAAAACCGCCCATAATTGCCTATGACTGGGCAATCGCGCGGTTGCAGGGGTGATTTTCGCTCCCTATATACGCCGGGAAGCGGTCGGGTGCAGACCCTATCGCAACTGAATCGGGGCCGGAATGCCAAAACGGGTTTCGGCTTCGGGTAATCGCCTTGTGAAGTAAAAGGGATCGAACACAATGAGCAAAGTGATCGGGATTGACCTCGGTACCACCAACTCCTGCGTTGCCATCATGGATGGCTCTCAACCCCGCGTGATTGAGAACGCAGAAGGTGCACGCACCACCCCCTCCATCGTCGCCTTCACCGATGAAGAGCGCCTTGTTGGCCAACCTGCAAAACGTCAGGCCGTGACCAACCCGGACAACACTATTTTTGGTGTGAAGCGCCTCATCGGTCGCCGGTTCGACGACAGCGACCTCGCCAAAGACAAAAAGAACCTGCCGTTCAACGTGATCGACGGCGGTAATGGCGACGCTTGGGTAGAAGCCAAATCCGAGAAATACTCCCCCTCCCAGATTTCCGCTTTCATCCTCGGTAAGATGAAAGAAACCGCCGAGAGCTATCTTGGTGAAGAAGTAACGCAAGCGGTCATCACCGTTCCAGCGTATTTCAACGACGCCCAGCGTCAGGCCACCAAAGACGCCGGCAAAATTGCTGGCCTCGAAGTGCTGCGCATCATCAACGAGCCGACCGCGGCTGCGCTTGCCTATGGCCTCGACAAAGCCGAGACTCAGACCATCGCAGTCTATGACCTTGGTGGCGGTACCTTTGACGTTACCATCCTCGAGATCGACGACGGCCTGTTTGAAGTGAAATCCACCAACGGTGACACGTTCCTCGGTGGTGAAGACTTCGACATGCGCATCGTGAACTACCTCGCGGATGAGTTCAAAAAAGAACACGGCGTTGATCTGACCAAAGACAAGATGGCGCTGCAGCGTCTGAAAGAGGCGGCCGAAAAAGCCAAGATCGAGCTGTCCTCCTCCAGTCAGACCGAGATCAACCAGCCGTTCATCTCGATGAATTCTTCGACCGGCCAGCCGCTTCACATGGTGATGAAGCTGACCCGCGCGAAGCTGGAGACCCTCGTTGGCGACCTGATCAAGAACTCCATGAAGCCTTGCGCCGCCGCGCTGAAGGATGCCGGTCTGTCCGCGTCCGACATCGACGAGGTGGTTCTGGTCGGCGGTATGACCCGCATGCCGAAAGTCATCGAAGAGGTGACCAAATTCTTCGGTAAGGAACCGCACAAGGGTGTGAACCCTGACGAAGTGGTTGCTATGGGTGCCGCCATTCAGGCCGGTGTTCTGCAAGGCGACGTGAAGGACGTTGTTCTTCTCGACGTGACCCCGCTGTCCCTGGGCATCGAGACCCTCGGCGGTGTCTTCACCCGTCTGATCGACCGCAACACCACCATCCCGACGAAAAAGTCGCAGGTCTTCTCCACTGCCGAAGACAACCAGAATGCTGTGACCATTCGCGTGTTCCAGGGTGAGCGCGAGATGGCGGCCGACAATAAGATGCTCGGTCAGTTCAATCTCGAAGACATCCCGCCCGCACCGCGTGGCATGCCACAGATCGAGGTGACCTTCGACATCGACGCCAATGGTATCGTCTCTGTCTCTGCCAAGGACAAAGGCACTGGCAAAGAGCAGAACATCACCATTCAGGCATCCGGCGGTCTCTCTGACGAGGACATCGAAAAGATGGTCAAGGACGCCGAGGACAATGCCGAGGCGGACAAGGAACGTCGTGAGCTCATTGAAGCACGCAACCAGGCCGAAAGCCTGATCCACTCGACCGAGAAATCGATCGAAGATCACGGCGACAAGGTTGACCCCTCCACGATTGAGGCGATCGAACTGGCCATTGCCGCGCTCAAGGACGACCTCGAAGGCGACAAAGCCAATGCCGAGAAAATCAAATCCGGCATCCAGAACGTCACCGAGGCGGCTATGCGTCTTGGCGAAGCGATCTACAAGGCTCAGGCCGAAGACGGCGACTCTGACGAGCCGACCGCCGCTGACGAAGGTTCCTCTGCAGGGTCCGACGACGACATCGTCGATGCCGAGTTCGAGGATCTGGACGACAACAAGCGCTAAGGCTGCACCTTGGCCAAAGATGGGCCGGTCCGACCCCGGACCGGCCCTCTTTCGTTGAGGCAGAAGGGATATTCCGATGTCAAAACGTGACTATTACGAGGTGCTCGGTGTCTCTAAGGGGGCAAGCGCCGACGAAATCAAGAAAGGCTTTCGCAAGAAAGCCAAGGAACTGCACCCGGACCGCAACGCGGACAATCCAGATGCAGAAGCGCAGTTCAAAGAAGCCAATGAAGCCTATGACGTTCTAAAAGATCCAGAGCGCAAGGCTGCCTATGATCGCTATGGTCATGCCGCATTTGAAAACGGCATGGGTGGTGGTGGCGGCGGTCGCGCAGGTGGGCATCCCGGAGGGGACTTCTCCTCTGCCTTCTCCGATGTCTTCGATGATCTCTTTGGAGACTTCATGGGTGGTGGCGGTGGCCGCGGCAGCGCACGGCAACGGGCAACCCGCGGTGCGGATCTGCGCTACAACCTGCGCCTCTCCCTGGAAGAGGCGTTTGCCGGGCTGCACAAGACCATCAACGTGCCCACTTCCGTCAGCTGTACGTCCTGTGACGGCACCGGTGCTGAGGGCGGCGCAGAACCGACGACATGCCCGACCTGTTCGGGCATGGGTAAAGTGCGCGCGCAGCAGGGCTTTTTCACGGTTGAACGCACCTGTCCGACATGCTCCGGCCTCGGTCAGATGATCAAAAACCCCTGTAAGACCTGCCACGGTCATGGCCGGGTAGAAAAGGACCGCTCGCTTTCCGTGAACATCCCGGCAGGTGTGGAAACCGGCACACGCATCCGCCTTGCCGGTGAAGGTGAGGCAGGCCTGCGCGGTGGCCCTCCGGGCGATCTTTATATCTTTATTGAGGTCGCGCGCCACGAGTTGTTTGAGCGTGAAGGCAACAATCTCCACTGCCGCGTGCCGGTTTCCATGGCCAAAGCAGCGCTGGGCGGTGCCATAGAGGTTCCCACCATCGACGGGGGCCGAGGCCGCGTACAGATCCCAGAAGGCAGCCAGTCTGGACGCCAGATGCGTTTGCGAGGCAAAGGCATGCCCGCACTCCGGGGCGGGGGAACCGGTGACATGTTCATCGAGCTTGCGGTGGAAACCCCGGTCAACTTGACCCCTCGCCAGAAGGAGATCCTGAAGGAGTTTGACGAGATTTCAGAGGAAAACACCAACCCTGAAACCCGCAGCTTCTTCTCCTCGGTCAAAAGCTTCTGGGACGGCATGAAGGGCTGATCTCGGCCCAACCGACGGGCCTTCGGGCCCGTCTTAACCTGCAAAACGCCCTTCGGGGCGTTTTTCTTTTTGCTAGCCTCACGATCCGCGCCCCGCATATTAACGCCTCGATAACCAAAATGGCCACACGATGGCGATATGGGAAAATCGGGCCGCTTTGAGGAACAGATGCTGCCCCTCTTTGGGGAGCGGGTTGGGGATAGTGATGAAGCCCCTGCCCTTCCTGTGCAACAGGGTCGTCTGCCATCATACATCAAGGATCATCGCGCCCGCCTGCGCGCTCGCTTCATGAGCGGGGGGGCGGCAGCATTGCCTGACTATGAACTCCTTGAGTTGATCCTGTTTCGCTCCATCCCACGCAGAGATGTTAAACCCTTGGCGCATCAGTTGCTGACACAGTTTGGCGACTTTAATCGCGTGCTATCCGCTTCGCCAGAACGGTTATCAGAGGTGCAGGGCATCGGTCAGGCGGTGATCTGCGATCTAAAGATCCTCGAGGCTACCGCGCAGCGCATGGCACGCGCAAAAGTGATGCAGCGGCAAGTGATAGCAAGCTGGGACGCGCTTTTGGATTATTGCCACACTGCTATGGCCCATCGCGAGACCGAGCAGTTCCGAGTGCTCTATCTGGATCGTAAAAACGTCCTGATCGCAGATGAAGAACAAGGACGCGGCACGGTCGATCATGTGCCGGTATATCCGCGCGAGGTTGCAAAACGGGCGCTGGAACTCAATTCCAGCGCCCTGATTTTAGTGCACAATCACCCTTCGGGCGACCCCACGCCCTCGCAGGCAGATATTGCTATGACCCGCAAGGTAGAGGCCGCACTGGACGCGCTTGGCATCACCTTACATGACCACTTGATCATTGGGGCCTCGGACGAGTTGTCCTTTCGCTCCGAGGGGCTGCTTTAGAAGTCCAGATTTTCCACGCTCAGTGCGTTTTTCTGAATGAACTCACGGCGCGGCTCGACCACGTCACCCATCAGTTTGGTGAAGAGATCATCTGCTTCGATCATATCGTCCACGCGCACTTGCAACAGGGTCCGGGCATCCGGGTCCAATGTGGTTTCCCACAGCTGATCCGGGTTCATCTCGCCCAGGCCTTTGTAACGCTGCAACGTCAGGCCCTTTTCACCTTCTTCCAGAATGGCTTTCAGCAGATCAAGCGGTCCGTAGATGGCTTGCTGGCGATCCTTGCGGTGCAGCACGGCCGGTGCACCATAGATCTCTTGCAAGGATTTGGTGAAGCTGCCTGTCTTGCGCGCTTCACCAGAGCGCAGCATCGGCCCATCCAGCGTGCGGACTTCTTCCACACCGCGCAAGATACGTGCCAGACGGATGCCGTGATCCTGTGTGATGCGCCCTTGCCAGCCGCGCTCATATTCCAGCGCAATCAGGTCAAGGCGGGTTGCAACTTTATCGGCCACGCCCTGCAGATCGCTGTCCACAGCACCAGGTACAAACGCACCTGCAATCGCGGCCTGCTCAAGGATGTGACGCGGATAATGGGTCGGGAACGCATCCAGAAGACGATTTAGACGGCGCGCCTCATCCACCACGCGGGTCAGGTCTTGACCAGCGATCTCAGATCCATCTCCGAGGCGCAGGATGGCTCCATCAACCCCTTGATTGATAAGGTATTCCTCCATCGCGGCCTGATCCTTCAGGTAGACTTCGGACTTGCCACGGCTCACTTTGTAAAGCGGCGGCTGCGCGATATAGAGATAGCCCCCTTCAATCAGCTCCGGCATCTGGCGGTAGAAGAAGGTGAGGAGGAGTGTCCGGATGTGCGCACCATCGACGTCCGCGTCGGTCATGATGACGATCTTGTGGTAGCGCAGCTTCTCGATGTTGAATTCATCGCGTCCAATGCCGGTGCCAAGCGCCATCACAAGGTTGCCAATCTCTTGGCTGCCAAGCATCCGGTCAAAGCGGGCGCGCTCCACATTCAGGATCTTACCTTTCAGGGGCAGGATGGCCTGTGTCTGACGATCGCGTCCGGTTTGCGCAGAGCCGCCCGCAGAGTCACCCTCGACGAGGAAGACTTCGGTCTTTGAGGGGTCTTTCTCGGAACAATCCTTGAGCTTGCCTGCAAGGAAATTCACGTCCATCGCGGTTTTGCGGCGGGTGAGTTCGCGGGCCTTGCGCGCCGCTTCTCGGGCCAGTGCGGCCTCGATGATTTTGCCGACGACCTGCTTGGCCACTTGGGGATTTTCTTCAAACCACTCGGCGAGTTTTTCACCCATTAGGCTCTCAACCACCGGGCGCACCTCGGAAGAGACAAGCTTATCCTTGGTCTGAGAGGAAAATTTCGGGTCCGGCACTTTTACCGACAGCACACAGGTCAGACCTTCGCGCGCATCATCGCCAGTGAAGGAGACCTTTTCCTTTTTGGCAATCCCAGAGGATTGTGCATAGTTGTTGATGGTGCGGGTCAGCGCACCGCGGAAGCCCGCCACATGGGTACCTCCGTCGCGCTGGGGAATGTTGTTGGTAAAAGGCAGCACCGTCTCATGGTAGCTGTCATTCCACCACATAGCGATCTCGACGCCGATGTCGTCTTTTTCGCCTTTAATGTAGATCGGCGCATCCATCACGGGCGTCTTTGAGCGGTCAAGATATTTGACGAACTCATTGACGCCGCCCTCATAGAACAGCTCGTTCTCAAGCCTCTCCGCAGGGCGTTCGTCCGACACAACAATGCGCACGCCGGAGTTCAGGAAAGCCAGTTCCCGCAAACGCTTTTCCAGCGTCTCGAAGGAGTATTCGAGGTTGGAGAACGTGTCGGTCGAGGCAAGGAAGCGCACTTCGGTTCCCGTGCGATCACCGCAGTCGCCCACCACGGTCAAATGCTTCACCGTGTCACCGCGTTCAAAACGGGCCACGTGTTCTTTGCCATTGCGCCAGATACGTAGTTCCAGCCAATCAGAGAGCGCGTTCACAACCGAAACGCCCACCCCGTGCAGACCGCCTGAAACCTTGTAGGAATTGCTGTCAAATTTCCCGCCCGCGTGGAGCTGGGTCATGATGACCTCGGCCGCAGAGACGCCTTCCTCAGCGTGAATGTCGACCGGGATACCGCGTCCGTTATCGCTTACTGAAACGCTGGAATCCGCGTGGATTGTGACCGTTACACGGTCCGCATGTCCCGCCAGCGCCTCGTCGATACCGTTGTCCACGACCTCATAGACCATGTGGTGCAGACCGGAGCCGTCGTCGGTGTCGCCGATGTACATGCCGGGCCGTTTACGCACGGCCTCCAACCCCTTGAGAACTTTGATGGAATCTGCGCCATATTCTGTCGGAGCTTGCTCGTTTTCGGACATTCACGTCATCCTATTCTTGCTTTCGGATTTTATACGCGTTCCGGGGGGGGATGTCACGCGCAACCCCCCTTTTTTCTTGGCAGAATCACGCAGCGGCTCGACCTAGTTCCGCCACTGTTTTCTGCCAGTTTTCCACCTGCCCCGGTTTGGGTTCTGAAGCTGGGGCGAAACTGGTGTAACGCACGGGTTTAATCCCGACAAAACCGAGGATTTGCCGCGACAGGATTTTCTTGATCGCGTTGCCGTAAGAGAGCCGCAGAAACCACGCCGGTGTATCTGACGTCATCAGAACACGCGCGGTTTTTCCTGACAGCATGGGAGCAGGCAAACCCAAAGCAGAGGTGTTCCGGGTATCAAAAGCCTGTCCCGGCAAAAGCGCGCGATCAAACAACCCTTTGAGCTTTGCCGGGAACGCGCCCCACCACAGCGGCATGGTGAGGACCAGATGTTCGGCCCACTGCAAATCCGAGACAAAGTTCTGCAGATCGACCTCCAGTGGTTTTGTATTTTGATAGCCTCCTTGACCAAAATCCATATCAAACTGCATTTGCGACAGGTCGTGATAGCGCACCTCATGACCGGCTTTTTCAGCCGCCTGCAGATATTGATCCGCAAGGGATTTATTGAGTGACGTCTGACCGGGATGGCCATTCAGAATGATAATCTTTCGCGTGGACATGAGAGGCTCCGCATAGCAAAATGTGACTTCGGTCAACTTAAAGACTGAACAAATGACCATGGTCAATTATAATATTGACCGAGGTCATTATTTTTGTGCAGGAGATAAATGCTCATGACCCGTGCGCCACAAAAACGCCGATTGGAAACAAGGGCAAAGCTCTTGTCGGTTGCCGAGGATCTCATCGATGCCAATGGCGTATCTGCCTTGCGGGTTGAGGATGTTGTAGCCCGTGCAGGCGTCGCTAAGGGAACGTTCTTTTCCCATTTCGGCGACAAAGACGGATTACTTGCGGTGATTCTGGGGGCCCAGGTGATGCGCCACATAGAGGACATGGACGCCACTCCCGCCCCGAACACGCCTGCCGAGATCGCACAACGGCTCTCGCCGTTGTTGGATTTCATCTCCCAAGACCGGATGATTTTTGACCTGCTGCTGCGCTATTCCGGCACCACCGGCGCGGAGGTAGACGAGGTCGTTACCCAAGGCTTCCTGCGTCAGATTTCGATGTTCACGGGGTGGATCTCTCAGATGCAGGCCGCTGGCACATTGCGCGGCGATGCCAATCCGGAATTTTTGGCCGAAGGGATACAGGCCTTTTTAAACCATGTGCTGGCCACGGGGTTCTGCATGGAGCATGGCGATTTGCCGCCTCCGGCAGAGGCACTTGTTCCTTATCTGGAACAGTGGCTACTCACGTGAAGGGAATGATACAGGCCACTGCAATCAGCAGATAGCCTGCGCCAAGGTTCATCCGTTTTAATGCTGTGGGCGAGGACAAGAGCACTCGAACCTTGCTCACAAATCCAGCCAAAATCACATTGCCAAGCATTGGAACGACCATAGACACACCGATTATCGCGGCCATGTCGCTTGGCGTTACCGCTGATAAGTCAAAAAAGCCCGGCAAGATTCCCATGTAGAAAAGCGCAGCCTTTGGATTGCCAAGGATCACGATGACGCCCGCTAAAAACCCCGCCCATCTGCCCGGTTTGGTCAAACGATTGTTGCCCGAAATAGGTGTTCCAGCACTGCGAATGGTGCTGATCCCCATCACCAGAAACATAAGAACGGCAACACCTTTCAAAACCAGCGCAATCTGCTCGGATGCTGCCGAGAGGGAGCTGACCCCGATCACCGCGATGAGCGGCCAGAACATGTCTCCGACTGCGACGCCCAGCGCCAACGGCCAGCCCGCGTGAAATCCGCCTGACATGGAGCGTGCAACAAGCGCGAGCCAAACCGGACCCGGCGTCAGAAACAGGACGAATACCGCGCCTGCATAGATCGCCAGATCCCAAGCCGTTAATGTCATTCTTGAACCACTTCACTCAGACCATTCTGGTCAACGACTTCCAAATGCTGGGCGCGATCCCCGAGCTCCTGAAACAACTCAGGGCCGGTTCCTGTCATCCATGCCTGTGTCCCCAAAGCGCAAATTTCATCATAGAGCGCCGCCCGCCGATTCCCGTCAAGATGCGCCGCGACCTCATCCAACAACAGGATTGGCGCGGACCCTTCTTCGGCTTGTAGGGCACGCGCGTTGGCAAGGATTAGCGACACCAACAGCGCCTTCTGCTCACCAGTGGAGCAATCCCTGGCAGGTAGTCCCTTGGCAGCATACGCCCCCATAAGGTCACTGCGATGCGGCCCTACCAAGGTCCGTCCAACGGCCAGATCCCGCGCACGCCCCGCATCCAGTGCAACGCGGAGATCATCAGCACTTTCGGGCATCTCACCTTCAGCCTGAATGAGCTGTAGCTCCGCCACCGGAAAAGCGGTTTCCGCTTCCATTTGCGCGGCAGTCAGCCGCGTCACCGCATCCACACGGGTCTGATGAATGCGAAATCCGGCTTCGGCCATCTGCCCTTCCAGCACCCGATACCATGCAGCATCGCGCACATTGTCCTTCAGCAGGCGGTTGCGTTCTCGCATCGCTTTTTCATAGGCCAGAGTCGCCTCGGCATGATCCGGGTCAAAGCTGAGCGCGATACGGTCCAGAAACCGCCGCCGCCCCTCTGCCCCTTCGATCCACAACCGATCCATCGCCGGAATGAGCCAGACCACTCGCGCAATGCGCCCCAAGGCAACCTGACTGGCCGCTTTGTTGTCGATCTTCACCTGTCGGGCATTGCCACCTTCTGATGAGGTCTCAACCTCAAAGGTCGGACCGGTGGTTTGCAACAGTCCCTTCAGCTTCCAGCCCAGAGCCTCCGGTCGGCGCGCCATATCCGCAGCGGACGCCCGCCTGATCCCACGTCCAGGCGAAAACAGAGACACTGCCTCAAGTATATTGGTCTTGCCCGCGCCATTGTTGCCATGGATGGCGACGGGGCGCGCATCCAAATGCAAATCCGCCCGCAGATGCGAGCGGAAATGAGACATGAACAGGGAGGTCAGTGCCAGCACGGGCCTTCAACTTTTCCAAAATACCTCCGCCGGAGGCCGGGCCCTCAGGCCCGTTCCAACGATGCGTCAGACGCGCATCGGCATGACCACATAGACCGCGCTCTCGTCGCTGCCTTCGCGCATCAATGTCGGATCGCCAGAGGAGTTGAACATAAACACGGCGTTTTCACGATCCACCTGATTGGCGATCTCAAGGAGGTATTTGGCGTTAAAACCAATCTCCAACCGCTCGTCGCTATAAGCTACAGCAAGCTCTTCTTCTGCGGCACCGCTGTCTGGCGCGTTCACCGACAGGACCAAACGATCCTCATCCAGTTGCAGCTTCACGGCGCGAGAGCGTTCCGAAGACACGGTTGCGACCCGGTCCACTGCCTTTGCAAACTCGCTCGCATCGACCTCGAGACGGCGGGTGTTGCCGACCGGAATAACGCGAGTGTAGTCAGGGAATGTACCGTCGATGACCTTCGACGTCAGGGTAATGTTCGGCGTCGCAAACCGCACCTTGGTTTCCGACACAGACACAGCGATGTCCATCTCATCATCATCCAGAAGCTTGCGCAGCTCGCCCACGGTTTTGCGTGGAACGATGACGCCGGGCATATCCTCGGCCCCCATCGGCAGGTCCGCATCAATGCGCGCCAGACGGTGTCCATCGGTCGCCACACAACGCAGGGCCTTACCACCGCTTTCGCCGGTGGCCACATGCATATAGACACCGTTCAAATAGTAGCGGGTCTCCTCAGTGGAGATGGCAAACTTCGATTTATCAAACAGACGTCGCAGCACCGCAGCATTGGCGGTGAAGTTGGAGTGATACTCCGATGTGGCCATCACCGGAAAATCCTCGCGCGGCAGGGTTGCCAGCGAGAAGTTCGACCGGCCGGCCTCGACGGTCAGGCGACCGGTGGCAGCATCCGCATTCAGCGTCACCAGCGCCCCATCGGGGAGTTTGCGGACAATCTCATGCAAGGTGGTGGCGGCAACTGTAGTGGCACCAGCGCGCTCCACCTGAGCGGGCGCTTTGTCGACCACCTCAATATCAAGGTCGGTGGCGCGGAACATCACATCACTGCCCTCGGCCTCGATGAGGACATTTGCGAGGATCGGAATGGTGTTGCGGCGCTCAACCACCGACTGCGCTTGGGCCACAGCCTTCAGAAGCGTTGCGCGTTCAATGCTGATCTTCATTTCCCTCTATCCTCTTCGGCTGGCAGTCTTTGGAAACATGTGGTTCGAGCGGAACGGCAGATTAACCTTCCTGCCCCTCAACACAAGGTTTTTTATTGATTTCTCCAAGGGAATGAGAAGGGCGTCAAGAGCAGAGCGACATGCCTGCCCACAAAGTCACAAAACAGTCAAAGATGCATCAGGTTTACCGCTTGCAATAACAAAACGGCCCCGGTGGGCATCCGGGGCCGTGATCTCTTGGCAGGCGGGGTTGAGGCGCAGCCTGCCGATCTATGTTTGTCGTTACGCCTCGAGCGAACGACGCAGCATTTCGACGTCTTCGGCGATCTGCCCGTCGATGGTCTTGAGCTCTTCGATGCGGCGCACACCATGCATTACTGTGGTGTGATCACGACCACCAAAGCGACGGCCGATCTCTGGCAGCGAGCGGCTGGTCAACTGTTTGCACAGATACATTGCCACCTGACGGGGCCGTGCATAAGACCGCAGACGCTTGGGACCGATGATGTCGGACATGCGGATATTGTAGTATTCTGAAACTTTACGCTGGATTTCCTCGACGGTGATTTTTCGCTCGGAAGCACGCAACACATCCGCCAGACAATCCTGGGTCAGGTCCATGTCGATCTCACGACCGACGAGGGAGGCAAAGGCGAACAGACGGGTCAGCGCCCCTTCGAGAACCCGCACATTGGTCGAGATGCGATGCGCGAGCAGTTCCAACACACCATCTGCGATTTTCAGATCCGGGTAGTTCTTGCGGTTCTGTTGCACCTTGGTCTGTAGAATTCCCAGACGCAGCTCATAATCGGTCGGGTGCAAATCCACCACGAGACCACATTGCAGGCGCGATTTCACACGATCCTCAAGATCCTTGATCTCGCCGGGTGCGCGATCTGCGGAAATGATGATCTGCTTGTTCTGGTCCACCAGCGCATTGAAAGTATGGAAGAACTCTTCCTGCGTGGAATCTTTGCCAGCGATGAACTGAACGTCATCCACCATCAACACGTCCACCGAGCGGAAGAGGTGTTTAAAGTCCATCATCTTGCGCTCACGCAGGGCCTGCACAAAGCGATACATGAACTGTTCTGCTGACAGATACAGAACGTTCAGGTCCGGATTGCGCTCTTTCAGCTCCCACGCGATGGCGTGCATCAGGTGCGTTTTACCAAGGCCCACGCCGCCATAAAGCACCAGCGGGTTAAAGGTCACAGGACCACCCTCACCGACGCGGCGCGCGGCAGCATGCGCCAGTTCGTTGGGTTTGCCGACAACAAAGCTGTCGAAGGTGAAACGCGGATCCAAAGGCGCCGCCTGCAGTTCTTCCAGCGGCGATTTCACGGAGGCGCTTCCTTCCTGAGTGGTCCCCTGATCCACAATGGTTGTCGGAGCAGGAGTAGGCTCTTCGATAGCTTCGGACACCGTCGGCTGAACCGGACGGGTTGGAGAGTTTGCGGCAACCTTGAAGGCCAGTCGCTGCACAGGTTCCCCCGATTTGTTGAACTCATGCAGAATCAGATCTGCAAAGTTCTGGCTGACGTAGTTGCCCATAAAATTGGTAGGCACGTGGAATGTTGCCACGCCTCCGTCGACCTGATCCAGCTCAAGCGGCTCAATCCATGTTGTAAAGTTGTTCTGCCCGACCGTCTTTAGCAAACGTTTTCTTAGTAGACCCCATGTGTCGTCTGTCAT